>CACXAK010000030.1 GCA_902765655.1 uncultured bacterium
CACTTGGGTCTTTAGGAATCGGTATTGTTGCAGGTAATAAAGTTTCAAATGAGATAAACGAAAGACTTTATCATAAAAAGGTAGAACGTGGCATAAAAGCAAGTGATTTTGCTCCGCACGTTGATGATTTGTGTATGTCAATTTCAATGGTAAACAGCGGATCTGAATTTGGAACGAAATTAGGCAGAATAATTCCGCTTGCCTTGCTTGTTCCGGGATATGAAACCGGTACTGCAAGAGAAAAATAGAGTTTAATTTTTGTAACGGAATAAATTTATTAATATAAATTATGGCAATTATTTTTTTGTTTCTGTTTTATTATATGTGTGTAGTAATTTAAGGTGATTTTATGAGCATTAATCCGGTAAGTAATTCGAGTACTAATAGCAGTAATTCCGCAAATCTAGTTCAGGCAATAAATACAAATAGCTCAGCCTCAAAAGACAATAAGTACTCAAATGATGAAGGTATGAAAAAGAGTACCAAGTTGATGATTGGGGCATCTGCTCTTGCGGCGGCTGTCATTGGCGGGGTTCTTTTACATAAAGGTATTAGTATGAGAAAAGCTGCTAAAGAAGCAGAAAAATTAGCTAAGGATTTGAAGTTTGAGCAAGAAAGAATGCCAAGATTATTTAACGGTGTGGCAACGGAAGAAGAAATTGCAACAAAGCTGGAAGAAATAGGTAAACTTTCCCCTGCCGAACAGAAAAAAGCATATGAGAATTTAGGTCAAGTTTGTGGATATATTCATGATTTAAAATATTGCCAAGAGTTCGGAGAGGATAAAGTAATATTGAGACGAGGCATGAAAAAATTACCGGATGATGTAAAAAAAGAAATGGCAGAAGGAAATTGGATAAAAGCGGGTGAATTATATAAAGCTCACGTTCAAGAACTGCCCGAGACATTTAAGGCAAAGAATATAGGTTCTACAATTGAAGAATCCATTTCAAATGTATTTGGTGCAGAAACAAAAGTAAAACCACATACTTATGATTTATCAAAAGAAGGTGAAGAAATTATTTCTCAAAGAAATTATGGCGGATATTATGCGGTTTCGGCAACCAAAGAAGGCATTTTATATGGTGATGTTAAAGGAACAAGCAGTTTAGGTAGTTCATTAGTTAATGGTCATGGATTTTTTGTTTTAAAATCAACTAAGAGATTGCCAATAAAGGATGGTGCAGTCATACTACATGGTGTTAATCACGAAGGGAAGTATGTAACTTTGCTTAGAATGCCTGATACTAAAACAGATACGGCAGGGAACCCATTAATTAACACTCTCGGATTTATTTCTAAATGTAAGAAACCGACACCGGCTCAACAAGATTTGTTATCCTTAGCCCAACATCCTGAAAAGTTTGATTATTCATTAATAGATAAATTAACATTAAAAACAGATAAGATGCCAACAGGTGCTGAGAATATGGATTATGATTTGGCTCTGTCAGTTATTCAATCCATGGCAAAGGGGTAAAAATCGCATATCAGCTTATGACCGTATAAAAAGTCCGTTATGGTTCAAAGCCAATAGGGTGCAAATTTTTGCACCAAACTGTAAGTTGGGCTTTGTGCTAAAAAAATCCATCCCCTCCTAGTCTCCCTCATAGGGGAGGGACCTTGATATAAATCATTCAACCGTTCAACCAATATAGATTGCTTCACTATCGCTCGTAATGACATGATGCAATGGCTGCAGGAGCCGTTTGGGCATTTTAATTATTCATGATAAAATGTTTGATGTAGCATTTTAGGAAATTTCTTATGAAAATAAATATTAATTGGAAAAAAAACGGCATAATTTGCGGTTCTGTTATTATAGGTTTGTATATTTTATTTTTGGCTTTGCCGTTAGTTTTATCTCCTATTGCAAATTCATATTGCGAACAGATAGAGGGGATTATAAAGATGTCAACAGGATTGGAATCTCATATTGAAGGTCTTGGTGTAACTACATCTCCAAAACTTGCCGTCGGAGTTAAAATTAAGGAGTTTTCTTTATATGTTCCGAATGAAGAAGCTCCTGTTATGGAAATAGAGGACGCAAAAGCAGATTTAAGATTATTGCCGTTGGTTTTAAAAAAAATACAATTGGGTAATATCAGTGCAGGTTTAATTGAAAGTAATATAGTAATAAATAAGGATGGGGTTCCTGCAATTATTGAATATTTGCCTGAACAAAGTGAAGAATCCGAGGAATTGATGCAGTTTTTGCCGTTTGGTATAAAATTGTCAAATCATCTTCCGAATGTTCGTATAAAAGATTATAAACTTGCCTTTATTGATGCCGGAACACAAAAATCGTACTATATAGACGGAAATAATTTAAAAGTTTCCGATTTTATTCTTGATAAAAAAATAAATATTTCAACTGATGGTGAAGTTGTTTTTGATAAGCGGGTTGTTTCAAAATACGATATAAAAATTTCTAATAAAATAATGCCCAATGTTCAGCTGGACGATTTGATTTTCCCTAAAGAGGTAAAAATTGAAGAAGATTCAGAAACAGATACAAATGAAACTAACTTTAAATTTAATATCATTGATATTTTTGAGGCGGTGAATAAAAACGGTTTAAAAGCTGATTTAAAAACTAATATTAAAACGTCTGGGACATTCAAGAATCCTGATCAGAAAGGTGAGTTTGAACTTGTCGGTATGAGTGTTGCTGTTGATGGTAAACAGCTTCCGGAAAGTTATCTGAAGCTCTTATTTAAAGGCAAACAGACTGATATAGATTCAATTTTTTATACTTCTTCAGATATAAATGAAAAAACTCAGATTATGGGAAGTATAAAATCTTATAAAAATCGTTATGCAAATTTAACTTTTAGTTCAAATGCAAAACTTAATAATGTGGTAAGACTAATTGATTCCGTCGCAAGATCGTTTGGTTATGATGATTTAAAAACTGTAAGTGCATCAGGGGCTGTTGATGCGGATTTTAATGTGAGTTCGGATTTAACGACCGTCACATCATCAGGTCATCTGAAAATCCCTTCTGCATCTTTAAAATACGGATTATACAATATTTTAGTCGACAATATCAATGCTGACATAAATTTGGATGAAAATAATATAAATATCAAAAATGTCGGATTTTCTGTGATGGGTCATCCTTTAAAAATTGTGGGCAAAATTTCTTCTGATGCGATTGCTGATTTAAAAATTATTGCGGAAAAACTATCTCTAAAGGGACTTGTCGGCGCAGCAGGTCAGGTAAATTTGCTTAGTGAAAATGAATTTAATTCAGGCACAATTTCTCTGAATGCTTTAATTAAAGGGAAATTAAATGAACTTAAACCCGATATTACTCTGAGTGCAGATAATTTGAATATTTATAATAAACCTGCTCAGGCACGGTTATTATTGACTCAGGCACTTATCAAAATATTATTGAATAAAGATTTGATAAATGGTGATATAGATTTAAATGCATTAAAAATTAAGCACGATATGGCTTCTGTTTCAGTACCAAAAGCGCTGGTTTCAATAGATCAAAAAAATATTAATATCAAAAATTCTTACGTAATGATAAATAATTCAAAAGTTGATGTCAGCGGGAGTGTGAAGGATTATTCAAATGCAAATATGAATATGGATATCAATGCAAAAGGGAATCTCGCATCTGCTGATGTTGCGGCTTTTATTCCAAAAGAATTTAAATCAATGTTTCCGTATACCGGTTCAATGCCTGTAAGTGTAGTTGCAAAAGGAAATGATAAGGTTCAGCATATTACTTTTGATTTGAGTGCAACTCCGAACGGATATATAAAATTTCTTGATATAAACAAATTAAAAGGTAAAAATACAAAAATTCATACGGATGTAAAAATTGAAAACAATTCTGCGATTCTTGAAAATTCCGGAATTTTTGCCAATTCCGACCGTATTGCGACTTTTGATGGCGGTGTAAAGAATCTTTCCAATCCGAATATGAATATTAATATTTCTGTTCCAAAGGATGTATCGTTTCCTATTCCGGGAATGGGTAATAATTCAAATATAACGGCTAACGGTGCGGTTAATCTTGGCGGCAATCCAATGAATCCTAAATTGAAAGGAAAAGCAAACGTCAGTGATATTTCAATAAAGGATATGGATTTTGTTCTGTCAAATCTTGTTGCCAATATGAACGGTCAGGGGATAAGCGGCGATGCAACTGCCCAAAAGATGAAATTCGGCGGTATTATTGCAACTAATATTTCAGGAAAATTTTCTCTTGATAATTTTACCGTATTTAATTTGAATGATTTAAAGGCAGATGTTTTTAGCGGAAAAGTCAACGGTAAGCTGACATATCATCTGCCGACGTTTGCGTTTGGAATTGATTTTATAGGTAAGGGATTAAATTCTACCGATGCTGTATATGGTGCTGTTGGGATTCCGAAGGCACTGACAGGTACAATGAATTTTGATGCGAAATTAACATCAAAAGGGATAACTGATGTTGAAATAATTAAAAATCTGAAGGGTGATATTGATTTCGGAATTGAAAACGGAAGATTTGTCAGTATAGGTAAACTTGAAAACCTTGTTGCAGCTCAGAATATTACATCAAATTCCATATTAAAATCTGCATTATCCGCACTTACGACTGCTGCTAATATTCAGGAAACAAATAAATTCAAATCAATTACCGGTGAAATGTCTATGGGTAACGGTAGTGCCAATATCTCATTTATAAATGTTTCAGGACCGTTGATGTCGTATTATGTAAACGGGATTTATAATATTTTGCAAAATAGTGCTAATATGAAGATTTTAGGCCGTCTTGATTCAAAAGTGGTATCTTATTTGGGACCATTAGGACAGCTATCAGCAGAAAAATTGCTCTCTTATATTCCAAAATTTGGCCCTGCAACTGCAAAATATCTTCAGCTGTTGACTCAATCGCCTAAGAAGGAAGAACTTGCTCTTATTCCTGCTCTTAGTTCGGGAAGTACAAAATATAAAGATTTCAAAGTAATTTTTAACGGTTCACTGGAAAAGGCAACATCTGTCAAAAGTTTTAGATGGCTTTCTACCTGTGATACAACTGAGATGAATGTTAAACAGGAAGTGCAAAATGCCGTTCAGGCCGCTAAAGATAATGTAAAAAATCAGGTGGAATCAATAAAAAACACTGCTGAAAATGTAAAATCAAATGTTAATAAAGTTGTGGAAACTCAAAAGCAAAAAGTTGAAACAGAGAAAAAAGCTGTTGAGCAGGCAAAACAGGATGTTCAAAAAATTAAGCAAAACGCAGGACAGAGTGCTATAAATTTGGGTAACTTGCTTAAAAATGCAGCTTCAAATGCGAATAAAAAAATGGAAGTTCCTTCTGCAAAAACTGAAACTTCCGCTCCTGCCAAAACTGAAACCAAAACAGAAGTTAAAACGGAATCTTCTTCTGCTCAGACACAAGAATCTTCAAATGCCGAATAAAAGTTAAATTTTATTCATAATAAGGTGCAAAAAATATATTGTTCTGTTTTAATATAAGCATGGCTATTGAGATATTGAGGAAACAACCTGTAAAATTTTATTACCAAAACGGATTCAAATTTTTTGAGCCGTTCAGAGCAGTTGATAAAAATAAAAAAACATTAGAGCTTTCATGGCGTACGAAACCGGATACTTCAATGATTATGGCTAAAAGTACTTATAATAATGACATAAGTATTTATGATATAAAAACAGCCCGTGATGGTTTTAAAGGTGTTTCAATAGTTGCAAATCCTCAGAAAAAAGAGATTGGAGAGGTTCTTAATCTTGCATCGCTTATGACGTTTAAGGAAAATAACATAAGTAATTTCAATGTTTTTGCTCTAAGAGATTACATTCAGTTTTATGCCAAATACGGCTTTAATATTGTGACAAATAATATAAATGAAATATTGCATAATCTGAAATATTTGGCAAAGAGTAAAGATTCTGATGTCGCGTATTCGGCAAAATATTTTAAAGAACAGCTAAAACTTGGCGCAGATACTGAGCAAAAGATATTGAGCAATAATCTTGTAAGTGATTATTTGAGAACTTTGGCCAGAAACGGAGAAAAAATTGACGGAGATGATTTGTATTCTCATACTCACATGCGATTTTCTTCTCTTGATACAATAAGAAATAAAGATTATCTCAATGAACTTTTGGATAAACACGAAATAAATTACACATTATAATTATGAAAATAGATAAATTTAAAGTAGAAGAGTGGTTTAATAAGTACGAGCATAAGGCGTTATACGATTTGGCAGATACTTGTGTCGAATCCTTATCAATAAATGAACTTATTGATTTGACAGGGGCTGATGTAAAAGATTTATTTTCCCGTAAGCTAAATTATGGTGATATTTACGGCTCAGACAGGTTAAAAAATGCGATTTGCACAATGTATGAAAATCAAACACCTGAAAATATAACTGTAACTCATGGTGCAATAGGTGCAAATCAGCTTGTTATGCTTTCCTTAATCGAACGTGGGGATAAGGTTGTTTCGATAATTCCGACATATCAGCAACATTATGCAATCCCAAAATCAATTGGTGCTGATGTAAAAATACTTTATCTCAGAGAAGAAAATAATTGGCTTCCTGACTTAGACGAACTCGAAGATCTTGTCGGATTGGATACAAAAATAATTTGTATGAATAATCCAAATAACCCCACAGGCGCTGTCATTTCTGAAAAAATGCTTAATAAAATCGTTCAAATTGCACAAAAATCTAATGCTTATATATTGTGCGATGAGGTATACAGAGGGCTTGAGCATAACGGGGTAATGTCAAAATCCGTGGCTGATATTTATGAAAAAGGAATATCGACAGGAAGTGTTTCAAAGGTATTTTCGCTTGCCGGTCTACGTTTGGGGTGGATTTGTGCTCCTAAAAATGTTATTACTGAGGTTAATTATCAAAGAGAATACAATACAATCAGTGTCGGGATTTTAGATGATTATTTTGCTTCTGTTGCAATTGAGAATAAAGAAAAAATTATTGAACGAAATCTAAGTAAAATACTTGAAGGTAAAAATGTTTTATCGAAGTGGCTTAAAAATGAATCTTATTGTTCGTGTATTTTGCCTGATGGCGGAACAACTTCATTTGTAAAATACGATATGAATATTAAATCGGCGAATTTATGCAAAAAACTTCAGGAAGATACGGGTGTGATGATTCTTCCCGGTGAAACAATGGAGCTTGACGGTTATCTGCGCATTGGCTATGGTAATAATCCAGACAAATTAGAAACGGCACTAAATATATTCTCAAACTGGATCAGACAACAATAAACCCTTACTTTAGAAAATTGAAGTAAGGGCTAAACTTTTATATTTCGGCTTTAATTGTTGGCTCTTAATTATTGCTAAGAACTAATCTCAATGTAGCCAAGCTTTCAATTGATAACATAACGTGGCGATTGTGCTGTTCTTCAGAAATATCAAAAATTCTGATAATTCTTTGGATTTCTGCCAAATCTTTATATGAATCAATTTTATATACGTTTTCAATTGGATCTGAAACTACCGACATCATTGCGTTTAATTCTTGTTCTTTCATAATAACCGAGTATCCTCTTTCCTATATACATCTATATAAAGTATTTTTTTATGAAAGAATTGCCTTTTTGGTTTAATACTTGTTTACATGTCTTAACATAATGCTGAAAATTTTGCTATTATTAGTTTAGTTTAAATTTCCTGAGTCAGACAATCAATCCCGCCACCTTTTTGTAGCAACGGCTCGGTAGAGACAAAATAAACATTTTTAATACCATTCTTTTTATAAACATTTGCGACTGCATCATTTAATTCAGGATAATCGGATTTATTTGTAATGAGGAATGTTCCGGCTTTTTTTGAAGTCCCTCCGACACTGTTCATAAAGTTTATTTTTGGAACAGTATAATCATTCGGAACAGAGAAGCATGGAATTTTTACAATTTTATACCCGCTTTTTGATAAATTATTTTCGGCTTTTTTTAGTATAGGATCGGCTTTGGATTTCAATTCTTCAAGTTTTTTAATCATATTTTGTCTTGTTGCTTCATCCATACTTTTGATATTGCCCTGTTTTAGCATTTCTATTCCTGCATCATAGTCAGGTACGGCCATCTCGCCGTCACCTAGCGGGTGATAAAACATATCTATATGAAAATCAATTTGTGGTACATATGTTACATCTCCAGGTTTTAAACCCAAATCTTGAGCAATTTTGTTTTTGGCAATTTCGACATTTTCAGGTGTATTTTCAAGATTCATAGATTTTAAGGTGTAACCTATAGATTCTTCTCCTATAACTGCTCCCGGGGTTCCGTCTGATTTTAGCGTATTTAATACATTCCCGCCTTCCAGGTATGTTTCTGATTTTACCTGTTCTTCGGGCAAAACAGTTTTTGCGTAGTCTTTACTTTTTCCGTCAACGGCTGCAGCTGCCATTCCGCTTGTTGAAATGTCATGTCTTGATGTTATAATATCGAGTTTTTCTTTTCTACTAATAAATTCCCCGCTTGTTTGTTGTTGAACGTAAACTTTTTTATCGGCCCGCCTTATAGTGTAATCTTCAATCCAAACATCTCCGGAATGTACCCTTTGTACGTTAAACCCGAGTTCCATTCCGATATATCGTAATTCATTCTCAATAGTTTGCATATTTTCGGTATCAATATCAGCAAGTTTTATGGTTCTTATTTCACGGTTAATTCCTTCAGACCAATTATTTGTTGGATTATCAGCTTTATCCTGCATTTTCAAAGGTTCAATACTCTCATTCAAATCGCCATTCTTTGTTTCTTTTACTTTTTGGGTATCCATGTAGTATTTTCCGGGCGCTAAATTAGAAGTATCGACCGAAGATGCATCTACATTATATTTTGCAGCAAAAGCAAGATCCTTATTTATTTCCATTATATCTATATATGAATAATTTTGCAGAGTTTCGCCTTTTGAGGTATCGATAATTCTTGATTTGTCCTTATTTGAAATCAGTTCATTAATTTTATTAGCTTCTGTATGGCTTAAAATCTGATTATTATCTGATACATCTGTTTGTTTATCCCCTATATTAATCAGGTTTTCAAGAACTTTTATATGTTTTTGGGTGACAACTTCATCCTGCCCTCTAACTTTATTGAATATACTATCAAGAGCCGGATTATTTGTTTTTATATCATTCCATTTTGAACCTTGTTCAATATGAAACTTTACTATTTTATTTGAACTGTCTGAAAATGAAAAATCCATAGTTAGTACCGAAATATAATTTATATGTCGGTCAATGTATTTTAAAAATTTAATAATATTAATTTTTTTTTACATAAATGGCAAAAATAAGGGCAAACTTTTTAGTTTGCCCTTATTATCTTAAATAAAATTGTTTTAAAATAATTATGTCAAAGCGAAAGTCATATCGGCTTCTACGCATATTTTACCATCAACAGAACCAACACCGTGAGCTTTACAGATAGGCCCTTTTAATTTGGTAAGTTCTACTGACATTTCAAACTTATCGCCCGGTCTTACAATATTTTTAAATCTTACACCGTCAACGCCTGCGTATAATGCCAATTTACCTTTGTTTTC
>CACXAK010000031.1 GCA_902765655.1 uncultured bacterium
AATAGGAGGATTAATTGCAAAAGATTTTGCGTCCAAACTGAAAAAATATTTAATCGCTATTGAATACTTTGCAGTTTTATCATCATTCATTCTTTTAATTGCAGGGTATTATATTAAAAACTATATATTTATATTCTGCGCATTGTTCATAATATGTATGGCTATAATTTTATTTATGATATTTAATGTCTTTAATATATCCAACTTGCACAAAAATACTGAAAACAGCGGGCGTGCAACATCTGCTTCTGTCAACACTTTCGCGGAAGATTTTGCATCGTTTATACTCTTACTGAATTTCAAATTTATATATGATAAATTAGGAATATACAATACACTTACAATATTTATGGTTTTTGCATGTATTATATTATTCCCGGCTTTTAGTAAAAGATTTCAAAACAGTAATTAATCATTAAAATCTTCAATAAATTTCGAAATTCCATCCTGAAATTTAATTTTTGGAATATAGTTCAGAAGCTTTTTTGCTTTTGATATGTCAGCATAAGTTCTTAACATATCTTCATCGGGTACTGGTTCTGTTTTTATATTTGCTTTTTTCCCAATTAACATTTCCAATTCTGAAATTAAATTCTTCAATTTTATTGGATTTTCTGATCCTAAATTGATAATTTCATAAGGGGTTTTGTCATAATATATTGCAGATACTATACCATCAGAAATATCTTCTACATGAGTATAATCACGGCATGAAGAACCATCACCGTACATTGTCAATATTTCACCATTTCTGATTTGTCTTGTAAACTTTGTAATAGCCAAATCTGGTCTTTGCCGTTTGCCATAAACGGTAAAAAACCTCAGACATATTGCATTTATACCGTACTGACGATTATACAATTCAATATAATCCTCTGCTGTTTTTTTTGTTTGAGCATAAACCGATAATTGCTTTAAATTTATCAAATCTTCAGTAAATTTTTCGGCTGAGCAATTTCCGTACACAGACGAAGAAGACGAAAAAACTATCTTTTTAACCCCGTACTTTTTCATACATTCAAGAACACATAAAGTTCCAAAAACATTAGTTTTTAAATAATCCAAAGGATAAAGGCCGGAATTTCTGACCCCTGCCTTTGCAGCCAGATGGACTACAACATCAACATCATAACTGCGAAATATATTATCCATAGAATCAATATCTGTAATATCAACTTCGCTAAAAGAAAAATTCGAATCGGAAATAAATTCTTTCATATTATGCTGTTTAATACTTTTATCATAATAAGGATCAAAGTTGTCAATGCCAACTACATTATGCCCATTTTCAAGAAGTTTTTGACATACCCAAGATCCTATAAAACCTGCACATCCTGTTATAAGTATATTCATTTTTGCCTGCTAATTTTATTTTTCTATTAATGATTTTTCATCAAAATCGTTGTTTATTGAGGTCGCAAATTTACGCCATTCCTCACCATATTTTGCAGCCGGATCACGCCATGGCTTTTTAAATCCGGAATAATGAATTATAGCTGCATCTTTATCTAATTTCTCAATAGTGTAATAACGCAAACTATAAGGGAAGAAAACTTTGTAATAATGAAATTTCTTTATATATTCATCATTCCAGCGACCATTATCATTATAAATCGGTGAAAGTTTTTTTATGGTTCTTGGGGGAATTATAACATTAAAAATCCTTTGAGTATGATAAAGTCGGTCCTCATCTTCATTTTTTGCTTCTATCATCTTTTCGGGAATTTTGTCTTTTCTCATTTTATCTAAATTCAACAATAAAACTCCGCAATTATAGTAATTTTCTTCCTTCTGGAATATTCTTCCTTGTTTATCTACAAAAGGAATATAGTCCGGTTCCAGCCGCATTACAGCAGCAAGATAATATCTGGATATATTTGTATTGTATAATTTTTTCAAATCTTTTCTTATCAAAGTATCCGAATCTATGTATAAAACTTTATCTCTATCTAAAAACAGGTCAGTAAATTTAAATTTAAATAAATCGGTCCGAGTAACATATTTGTCTATTTTATATTGACCTATATGCGCAATAGAAGATAATTTTTCCGGAAAAACTCTAACTTCAACATTTTCTTTAGACAAAGATTTAAATTCATCACATTCTTTACCTGGTATATCAACACAAAGGACATCAATATGATATATACTGTCGTAATTTTTATTCTCAATCGCAGATTTCATTGCAATTTTAGTGTACTCTTTGTAATTTCTGTCAGTATTAAATAATAAATATACATCATCAGAATTTTTTCTGTTTGCAAATTGAACACACCCGAAAATCAGCCCTCCGACGATAATCAGTACACCTAAAGAAATCCAAGCTACTTTTGAAAATTTCATTTATTTATAATCCTCATCTTTTACATACTTTAACCAATAATTTGACAAATCATTTCGCCTTTCCCAAGCTTTCTCTCTGTCCAAATAATGTATTATAACAGCATTATCAAGTAATTTTTCAAATCGGCAGCTATGCAATGCACAATACGGGAAATAGGCAAACACAGAAAAATATCGTTTGTACATCGCCACGTCATACCACTGTATCATTACATTATATATCGGTGCCAATTTTACTATTTTGTTTTGTGGTAGTACATTATTAAAAATATTTTGAGTCATAAGCTCTCTTTCTTCATCAATATTTTTTTTATGTACCAATTTTTTACTTATACCATACTTCCTCCATAAATTCAAATTATAAAGTATAACACCGCAATTATATTTCCGTACTTTTTTAGGATAAAATTTCCCACGAATCAATATCGTATCGTAATCCTCAATAGGTTTATTTACAACTGCTATAAATTTATCTTTTAAATCCGTATTGTATAAATCTGTTAAATCCTTCACAATAGCAGTATCTACATCAATATAAAGAATTTTGTCCAAATCAGGAAATAAATCCGGCATAAAAAATTTGAATAAATCCGCCCGGGTAACCCTGTATTCAATTTCATAATTTCCAACATCTTTAATAGAGTCCAAATTTACCGGTACAAGATTTATATTCACATTTTTTGCTTCGAATTTTTTATATTCATTACAATCTTTTTTTGATAAATCTACACAAAGAATGTTTATATTATAAACAGAATCCGGATTTTTACTTGCGATAGCAGAACGTAATGTCGTTTTTAAATAATTTTTATAATTTACATCAGTTGTAAAAACAACATTTACTGTTTTGTTTGAATCAGTTTTTTTTGTATTTTCACTTAAAAATAAAAACAAATAGATAAAAGAAATTATACAAATACACAAAAATATTGTGCAAAATATAATTTTTTTATTTTTCATAAAACCTCACCAAAAAATAAATTTTTACATTACACCATGATTTAATAAATCGTGAATATGTATTACCCCGACAGGAGCCCCATTTTCTAATACAAACAGATTTGTGATTTTCTTATCATGCATTATTTTCATTGCTTCAGATGCCATAATATCTTTTGAAACAGTTTTTGGATTTTTTGTCATAAGTTCAATGGCGTGTTTTTCAAGGATTTGAGGAGATAACCATCTTCTGAGGTCCCCATCAGTTAACATACCAGTTAACAAACCCTCCGAATTAACAAAGCCGACACAGCCCAAACGTTTTGAAGTCATTTCCAATAACACTGACTGCATATCAGCATTTTCATCCAACAACGGCATTTCTTCTCCGACATGCATAAGATCTGAAACTCTTTGCAATATTGACCCGAGTTTTCCGCCAGGATGTCTGTCATTAAAATCTGATTTTGTAAACCCTTTTCTTTCAATCATACAGGTTGTCAAAATATCACCCAAAACAAGAGTTGCAGTTGTAGAACTTGTTGGTGCCAACCCCAAAGGACAGGCTTCTCCATTATTAGGAAGCTTTAAAACAATGTCACCTGCTTTGCCTAATGAGCTTTCAGGATTTTTTGTAATCGCGATAAGAGAAATTCCGAATCTTTTGCAATAATTCAAAATGTCAACAAGCTCTTTTGATTCACCGCTGTTTGAGATAGCAATAACAACATCATCCTCTGTTATCATACCCAAATCACCGTGACTTGCTTCCGCAGGATGAACAAAAAATGACGGAGTGCCTGTTGAAGCCAATGATGCGGCAATCTTTTTACCAATATGACCTGATTTACCCATTCCGGTAATTATTATTCTTCCTTTTGCGTTCTGCATAAGATTTAGCGCCTGAGTCAAAGTCGAATCAAGACCATCACGAAGTTTTTCTATTGTATCTATTTCCATATTAACGGTGCGAACCGCACTGTTTATATCCACAATACTTTGTGCCGAAATATCTTTTTCCATAATCATCGCCATTTTGAATCCTTTACATTATCCCGTCAATAAAGGAATAATAGCATAAAAAATAACATTGAAACAAGAAATTAATATATTTTTAAATTGCTGATGACAAAAATTGTTTTGTTTATGTTTTAAACAACACAAGGAGGCAAAATGAAAGTAAATTTAATTTCTAAAGTACTGATAGGAACAATTGCATTGAGTTCCGCACAAAAAACCACTGCTCAGTTACATAAACAAATTATTCCAATTACAAATATTGTAGATAAATTTATTCCGTCTAATATAAACCCTGACAAAACTTTTGATATCTTAACAAATCTTGCGGACATTTTTTCAGGGAATTTAAATAATGTAAGTGTAAAAGCTGCGAAATCAAAAAACAGGAAAAATATAAAATTAAAAGCAGGACGCACCAGAAAAATTTCACATTCCAAAGCAACAAAAAAAACAAAAAATGTAAAATCTGCCAAAAATACGGCTCGTACATCAAAAATCTCACAACCGGAACCAATCAAAAGAAAAATAACTTCTACCACAAATGGCGGTCGTTACTGGGTCGAAGGCAAAAATATTTCTTACGGTTTTCCGGGTGAATACACTGTACCGAAAGGACAAGTTCAAAAAGGATTACACATAGCTAATGCTAACGGAATTTCTTTGTATCGATTAAGAATTGCAAATCCTGATATAAATTTTGACCAGCTTGTAAAAGGCGGAACAACTGTAAAAATTCCCGGAAGATATATAATTACACCGGGAACAGTAAGAAGTTTTGATGATGTTGTAAAAACAACAAAAATTGATAGGCATTATATTAAAGATATTTTGATAGGAATTGAGGGAAGGAAACAAAAACCAGATTTGGTATGCAAGTCTGACAATGTTAAAAGTAAACAATATCCCAATGGTTGTCCTACAATAGGTTTTGGACACATCAACAGAGTCGACGGAAAAATCATAGTGAACGGTAAAACAAAAATAACCGAAGCAAAAGCATACGAACTCCTTGCACAGGATATTTTGGATGCCAAGGTGGACGCACTTGTTTACATGGGTAAGCCACTTTTTAACAGCGCTCCGGAATCAGTACAGACAGGAATGATTGATATTGTGTTCAATAAAGGAGTTGAAGCATTTGATCGCAGCGGTTCACCTACAAGACTCATTAAAAAAGATCTTGAGAGAAAAGATTACTCAGCAGCCGCAGCTCATACAGTACTCAAAACCGGTAACAGAGGACTAAAAAAACGTAATATTTACAGAGCGATTATGTCCACTGATGATTTGACAAAAGCGCAAAGGAATAAAGCTCTTTCTATATTAAGACCATATTATATTGAAACTTTGAGCCAATTCCCCGGACAGAAATGGAAAAGTGAAAGAGCATATATGCAAAGAGCGTGGAAAAATGCTCAAAACGGTAAAACTTATAATTTCTTCAGCAAATAATTTTAAATAAGATTTTTATAATGTTCGTTGTAAAATTCTTCAAATCTGTCCTGCAAAATTGCTTCACGACAAAGATGCACGAAATTTAGCAAAAACCTTATATTATGAATTGATAAAAGTGTTGAAGCCGTTGCTTCCTGACATTTCCAAAGATGTCTTATGTAAGCCCTTGAATGATTTTTGCACGCATAACAATCACAACCCTCAACCAACGGCAAACTGTCATCTTCATATTTTTTATTTTTGATATTTGATTTTCCGTTCCATGTAAAAAACGAACCGTGTCTTGCATTTCTTGTAGGCAGGACACAATCGAACATATCAATTCCGGCTTTTATCCCGTCAAGCAAATCTTCGGGCGTTCCAACCCCCATCAAATATCTTGGTTTATTTTGAGGAAGCAATGGCGCAGTAAATTCCGTAAAATGCTTTTGAACATCCTTTGGCTCTCCGACACTGACACCGCCAATTGCATAACCAACCGCATCAAATGTTGAAATAACTTTTGCACTTTCTGTTCTCAAATCTTCAAAAAATGCACCCTGCACTATTGGAAAAAGAGCCTGTTTTGGATTAGTTTTTGCTTTAAAGCACCGCTCTAACCATCTGTGAGTACGTTCCATTGCTGATTTTGCAAAATCATAATCACAAGGATACGGCGCACACTGATCAAACGCCATAATGATATCGGCTCCGATATTCTGCTGAATTTCCATAGAAATTTCAGGCGAAATATAGTGTCTTTCCCCATTTTTAGGATCCTGAAATTCAACACCGTCTTCCGTAATTTTATTCAAATGTCCCAGAGAAAACACCTGAAACCCGCCGGAATCGGTCAAAACCGGCTTATCCCAATTCATCCAGCCATGAATACCGCCAAAATCTCTGATTCTTTTATCACCTGCTCTTAAATACAAATGATAAGAGTTGCCCAAAATAATCTGAGCCCCTGTATCTTTAACCTGATCACCGGTGAGAGATTTTACTGCAGAATTAGTCCCGACAGGCATAAATATAGGTGTTTCAATTTTTCCGTGCGGAGTAGTTAAAATACCCGCCCTTGCACCTGTTTTAGAATCAATATGTTGTAATTCATAATTAAAATAATCTTTTTCGTTCATAGAAATTATACCAATCCGTCAATATCATCAGGATTAACAACCTGAACACCGAATCTTGTTCTGAACAAATACTGAACGGTTTCAGATTGAATTTCATACATCATTTTGTTAAACAAATCAAAACATTCTTTTTTATATTCAATTAACGGATCTTTTTGACCGTAAGCGCGAAGTCCTATACTATCCTGAAGCATTCTTACATTTGTCAAATGATCAATCCATTTTGCATCAACAACCTTTAAAAGAACATCTTTTTCAAGCTGTCTTACAACATTATCTTCGCTGAACGGCTCCTGAGGCGGAGTATCGGAATTATACTGAGCAAGAACTTTATTATAAAACTCAATAATTTCAATTTCATGATCTTTGTACGCCTGAATTACAAAATCTTTAACTTTTTCATACATAGGCGCATAGCGCATATTTTGAATGTCTTTAACTTCTATAACACCCGTTAACGGCGGTACAATAGAATGAAGCTCCTTGACCATTTTTTCAAGCTCTTCGTAATTATATTCTTCAACCTTCATTTCAGGAGAGATATAACTGCTTAAAATTCTGTCAACTTCCTGTTCTATCATATATAAAATATCAGAATATAAACCACGCCCTGCAAGAACTTTCTTTCTCTGATGATAGAATTTTTCACGCTGGATGTTTATGACATCATCATAATCCAAAACTTGTTTTCTTATATCAAAGTGGAAGGTTTCAACACGTTTTTGGGCTGATTTAATACGCTTAGTAATCATCGGGTGATCAATCGCAGTATTTTCAGGAAGATTAAGCATTTCCATAAGGTTTTTAATTGCTTCTCCGCCAAATATTCTCATCAGATTGTCTTCTAATGACAGGAAGAATCTTGTAGAACCCGGGTCACCCTGACGGGCAGCACGCCCTCTTAATTGGTTATCAATACGACGGGATTCATGACGTTCGGTACCAATAACATGCAAACCGCCGGCTCTTACCACCTGTTCATGTTCAAATTCTGTTATTCGTCTTGCTTCCGCAAGTGCCTCATCTTTAAGTTTGTCATAGTTAGGATTAGATTCATCTATCCCCTGATTATCAAGATTAGATTTTGCCAGATATTCAGCATTACCACCTAATAAAATATCGGTTCCTCGGCCTGCCATATTTGTTGCAATCGTAACTGCCCCGAATCTGCCTGCCTGAGCAATAATGTATGCTTCTTTTTCGTGGTGTTTTGCGTTCAAAACATTATGTTTAATTCCTCTTTGTTTTAATAAAGCAGATAAATATTCTGATTTTTCAATACTGACAGTGCCGACAAGGACAGGACGCCCGAGTTTGTGCTGAGCAATAATATCTTCAATTACGGCCAAATATTTTTGAACTTCCGTTTTATAAATAACATCAGGATAGTCAATTCTTATATCCGGTTTGTTTGTCGGAATAGCAGTAACTTCAAGGTTGTATATTTTACCGAATTCTGCTTCTTCAGTCATAGCCGTACCTGTCATCCCTGACAATTTAGGATATAATCTGAACAGATTCTGGAATGTAATACTTGCAAGAGTTTGGGTTTCATCCTGAATTTCAACCCCTTCTTTTGCCTCAATTGCCTGATGCAAACCATCTGACCAACGGCGGCCTTCCATTATACGCCCCGTAAATTCGTCAACTATCATAACTTCGCCATCTTTTACGACATAATCGGTATCTTTTTCGAACAATTCTTTTGCTTTGAGTGCCTGCAAAAGATGATGAGCAAAATTTGTTTTAATATCAAATAAATCTTTTACCCCGATAAGCTCCTGTGCCTTATCTATACCCTCTTCCGTTAAAATTACGTTTTTATTTTTTTCATCAACCGTATAATCAACTTCTTTTTCAAGCTGAGGGGCAATTTTTGCCATTGTACGGTATGTATCTTCAGATTGGGTCAAACGTCCGCTAATGATTAATGGTGTTCTTGCTTCATCAATCAAAATAGAGTCAACTTCGTCAATAATTGCATAATTAAATGGTCTTTGAACAAGCATTTGCTCGCTTGATGCCATATTATCTCTCAAATAGTCAAATCCGAATTCATGATTCGTACCGTATGTAATATCACATCTGTAAGCATCATATTTTACGGCAAAATCTCTCGCCCCTTCACCGTTTGACAAAATACAACCGACAGATAAACCCAAAAATTCATAGATTTTACCCATCCATTCACTATCACGTTTTGCAAGGTAATCGTTTACCGTAATTACATGAACACCTTTACCTGTCAAAGCATTAAGATATGCAGGTAGAGTTGCAACAAGAGTTTTACCTTCACCTGTTCTCATTTCTGCAATTTGACCGTTATGAAGGAAATATCCGCCAATAAGCTGAACATCAAAATGGCGCATATTCAGAACTCTTTTACCTGCTTCTCTAACGGTCGCAAATGCTTCAGGAAGCAATTTATCCAATGCTTCTTTTTCAAGTTTTAAATCTTCTATAAAATTATCAGAATGGGGGCGTTGCGCAAGTATTTCTTTGAATTCGTCCGTCTTTGCACGCAACTGTTCATCAGTCATAGCAGCAAATTCCGGTT
>CACXAK010000032.1 GCA_902765655.1 uncultured bacterium
AAAATGGCAGGCGGGTCGTTTGCAGGTTCAATATCGATTGAGCAAGATGCAAACGGTATTCCGGTGTCGGGGCATGTTCCTATCGCAATGCCCGTTTTGGATAGAAACAATCCTCAAAAAACTATTGATCATGCAAATATTGTAATCAGGGCTGCTCTTGCGCCATCAGATCCGTCAGGTCAGGATTATAAAGTTGCTCAAAGCGCCAATAGTATAAAAATGCGTGCACAGGCCATAAAAGACCAAAAAAGCGGTAACAAATTGGATGTCGTTATTTAAGTTTTACTAATCAGAATATTTAATCTGCTTAACTAATTTGCATTATTAAAAAAAATAGTTATAATGTTTGTAAATTAGGGATGATATATATGTTCAAACGATTGGCAAGTCAGATTAATTTAAAAAATGTTGCAAAATCAGACAATTTTGCTACTTCTCCGTTTGAGAATCTGAAAAATGCCGCACAAAAATCTATCTTAAAAAGCTTGTCCGAACATGCTCTGAATCTTTATCAGAAAAAAACTGATATTAAAAGGTTTACGGATTTAGCTTTATCTGATCCTTGTGATTGTTCTCATGAGGATTTGGTAAAAGATGCAGGATTAGATGAATATGATATACTTTTCGATTTATCTAATAATGAAGAATTTTTAAAAGATTTGGGTTTATAATTTTTTTCATCATTCAGAGTATCTAATTTATGTAATTTTTATTGAATCTTTTATGTTTTTCGTGTATAATTTTTGCATAAGAAGAGATAGGAGTGCAAAATGTTCGAACGTTTTACGGAAAAAGCAATTAAAGTTATAATGCTTGCACAGGAAGAAGCTCGCAGATTAGGTCATAATTTTGTCGGAACTGAACAAGTGCTTCTCGGCTTAATCGGTGAGGGTACAGGAGTTGCTGCTAAGACTCTTAAATCAATGGGAGTAAATCTCAAAGATGCGAGAACCGAAGTCGAAAAAATTATTGGCAGGGGTTCAGGGTTTGTTGCTGTTGAAATTCCTTTTACTCCGAGGGCAAAAAGAGTTCTTGAACTTTCATGGGATGAGGCAAGACAATTAGGTCATAATTATATCGGCACGGAGCATTTACTTCTCGGGTTGATAAGAGAGGGCGAAGGTGTTGCTGCTAGGGTTCTTGAAAACCTTGGTGTTGATTTAAATAAAGTAAGAAGTAACGTTATAAAGATGCTTGGAGAATCTAAACCGACAACTACAGCCGGTTCTTCATCTTCAGGCTCTTCGAGTTCTTCTTCAAGTTCTTCAAGCAAGGCAAAAACCCCAAGTTTGGATGAATTTGGACGTGATTTAACGCTTGCTGCTCAAGAATTGAGATTAGACCCTGTTGTCGGCAGAGAAAAAGAAATTGAACGTGTTATTCAGATTCTAGCAAGAAGAACAAAAAACAATCCGGTATTACTTGGTGAACCGGGTGTTGGTAAAACTGCAGTAGCAGAAGGCCTTGCAATAAGAATTGTGAATTCTGATGTTCCGGATATTTTAGACGGCAAAAAGATAATACAGCTTGATATGGGCTTGCTTGTTGCAGGTACAAAATATCGCGGCGAATTTGAAGAACGTCTTAAAAAAATTATGGATGAAATCCGTCAGGCAGGTAATGTAATTCTAGTAATTGATGAAATGCATACATTAATTGGTGCAGGAGCGGCAGAAGGTGCAATCGATGCTGCGAATATTCTTAAACCTGCACTTTCAAGAGGTGAAATTCAGGTTATTGGTGCTACAACCTCTGATGAATACAGAAAATATATTGAAAAAGATTCTGCTCTTGAACGCAGATTCCAACCTGTTCAAATTGATGAGCCGACGATTGAAGAATCTATCGAAATTATAAGAGGATTAAAACCAAAATATGAAGAACACCATCAGTTAAATATATCTGATGATGCAATTATTGCTGCAGTTAAATTGTCAAGCAAATATGTAAATGATAGATTTCTGCCGGATAAAGCAATTGACGTAATTGATGAAGCAAGTTCAAAAGTTCGTCTGAAGGCATCAAAATTGTGTCCTGAAGCAAAGGAACTTGAAAAGCAATTGAAAGATCTGATTAAGCAAAAAGAAGAAGCAATTAGAAATCAGGAATTTGAAGAAGCTTCTCAGCTTCGTGAAGATGAAGCTGATTTGAAAGATAAAATCAGAGAAGTTGCTGATAAATGGAAATCTGAAAATGAAGTCAATAAGGCGACTGTTCAGGCAGAAGATGTAGCTCAGGTTATTGCAATGATGACAGGTGTTCCTGTTACCAAGTTAACCGAAGGTGAAAGTGAGCGTTTGATGCGTCTTGAAGATACTTTGCATGAAAGAGTAATTGGGCAGCATGATGCAATAGTTGCAATTTCCAAAGCAATCAGACGTGCAAGAGTCGGACTAAAGGCTCCTAACAGACCAATCGGAAGTTTTATTTTCTGCGGACCGACAGGGGTTGGTAAAACTGAACTTGCTAAGGCGCTTGCAGAAGCTATGTTTGGTTCAGAAGATAATATGATAAGGGTTGATATGTCTGAATTTATGGAAAAACATTCAACTTCGAAACTTATCGGTTCTCCTCCAGGATATGTCGGATATGATGATGGTGGTAATATGGCGGAATTGGTTAGAAAGAAACCTTATTCTGTTGTATTGTTCGATGAAATTGAAAAAGCACACCCTGATGTGTTCAATATAATGTTGCAGATACTTGATGACGGACGTTTGACTGATTCAAAAGGCCGCCATGTAAGTTTCAAAAATACCGTTATTATCATGACGTCAAATGTCGGTGCAAGTATGATTGCAAACAAGGCAAAACTTGGTTTCTCAACATCTGAAGATGATTCCAAAGATAAATATGAACACTTAAAAGATACTGTTTCAGAAGAAATGAAAAAGGCATTCAGACCTGAATTTCTCAACCGTATCGATGAAACAATTGTGTTCTCTCATCTGTCTAAACCGGAAATAAGACAAATTGTTGATTTGATGATGAAGGATTTGGTAAAACGTCTTTCTGAAAAAGAACTTAATATAGAAGTTACAGATGAGGTTAAGGATCATTTAGCAGATAACGGGTATTCCGAAGCCTACGGGGCAAGACCGCTCAGAAGATTGATTCAGCGTAAGGTTGAAGATAGTCTTGCTGAAGAAATTCTTTCAGGTAAATATGCTCCGGGTGATACGATAAGATTGACTCTAAACGATGGGAAAATCGCTTTTGAAAAAGCCGCTAAAAAGCGTGCTGTCAAAAGAGAAAAACACACAGATGATAAACCGATTGAAATAGTTGAAGAATCAACTATGGACGATTATGTTAAGAAGGGCGAATAAACAGCCCTTCTTTAACTTTATATTTCTTAATATTTTCTGCATTATATAGCAAATTTTTATTTTAAGTTTTTTGTAATACTAACGGGTAAAATTTAATAGTGGGGTGAATTTATGCAAATTTATTCTGTAAGAGGATACGACTTGTCGGTAAAAAATAGGCCACAGAGTTTTTCTGTTCAGGTTGAACAGCCTAATATACGGAATAATGTTTATCCGATAAGTTTTGGACACAGAAATATTCATCAGATAGCGGAATTTACTCCAGAATGCACCGGGACAGGGCTACCTGAGATGGCGCAAGGCGGTGAGGGTGTTGTCGGTTTTGAATTGGGTGAGAGTTTAAACAAATATGAAAAAGTTGGCGGCAAAGCCGTTGATGACCGTAAATTTTTCCCTATCTGGAATTATTCCAATCCAAAAGGTGGTCATAAATTTTTGATTCACAAAGGAGTTAAAACCGAAGATTTACCTGATACAATGCCTGCGAATGCTTTTGTTTCCGGCGAAGTCGGTCAAACAAAAGAAGATATTGCCCGTAATTTACAAATAAACCCTGATGAAATTGATTATGTTGTGCAAAGTAAGCCAAATGGTGAAGGCCCGCGTGCACTTTCAAAGTATAATATTATCGAGCCGACAGAAGCCAAGGGAATGGTGGAATTTCCTTCTTCTGCGCGTTTTGGTGAAATTGAACAAGTCCCTTATCAAATATTCAGATTATCTGAGCATAATCCATCTTATGTAAAATTTGCAAACAAAGCTCATAATTATTTTATTTACACAACAGAATGGGCCAAAACATCTAAGCCGTATTCTTATGATTGTTGGGGTAATTCATCTTTTGATGCTGAAATTGTAAATTCAAACGGTATGCGCGCTCTTGCCAAAACTTTGGCAACAGAAATGGATACTGAGGAATTTGGATTTTATAAACCCGCAAGTTTCATTGCTCATGACAGGCCAGCTTCAGCGTTTATGTTGCACCTTGCTAATATGTCTGCAAAAGGCAATAAAGAAGTAAACGGAATGATGGCTCATAAAGTTGAACATAACCCGAGTTTTGATTATCAGGGCAGAACTTATGACCCGTTTAAGATGATTTCTGTTGTTGGGGATGCAGACGATATGGCGCAATTAAGAAATCATCCGCAATTTTCTGTTGTTAAAAAAGCTGTGAGTAATGGCGGGTTGGATGCAGCTTGTTTATCTGAAAGAGAAAAGCATATTGCAAAATCTGTTATTGAACCTTATGTAGCGCCGTTTAGAGATTATTTTGGCGGATATAATATTACGAAAATTCCTATTGTTGGTGTAAAGAGAAATCCTAAGAATTTTTCTTTAGGTTCGGTATCATGGAATTTTGATCATGAAATGCAAAGTCCTGAAACTCCTGATGCGGCAAAAGGTTTGACGGGAGATTATGCAAGTGTTCCGACAAAACCAGTTGCAAATGGAGTTACAATTGCCAATTTAAGGTTTGATGAACGAGATGCACAGTTTGGCCGTGGGGATAATGGATTATCTCAACTAAAAAATACCAAGAAATTTACCCCTTTTAAATATGATGGAACCAATATTGAACAAGTTTTGGAAGCTAAAGAAAAGAACGCAAAATGGCTAACAAATCTTATGTGGAAAGCAGGAGAAAAAGGCCAGGAAGAACTAAATAAATTATTCTTTAATAAAGCTCAAATACAGTCAGGACAGAAAGTTATGGGCTATTTATCACCGTTAAAAGATGGCGAAATCATAATCTTTGGGTTAGGACGTCCTGATACTCAGAAAGGTTTCCCTATTTCAACCGGCTCTGCTCTTCACTTTTTCAAACGAAAAGATATTCCTCAGGAAATGAAATTAAAAGTCAAATTTTTGTTTGGAGCAGGGAAATGGAATGAAAATCATCCTCATTATAAAGCAATAGAAAGTGATTGGAAAGAAATATGCGAGCTTGATGGTGGAATTTATAAACATAATTTCTCATATATAGACGGATTTACCCCAAACAGATTAAATGCATGTACTCATTTTGGCAGTTATACATCTATGTATGAAATGTTTGGGATAACCCCTATTGAGGCAAAAGCTGCGGGTTCTCCGTCGAGTGTTACTGCAACAGGCGGATTTATGGATTATACCAAGGACGGAGTAAATGGCTTTACAACAAAAGATGTTGTTATGGGTAAGCCGGAAACTTACGGTTTGACTTATAATGATTCTCCAGAGGTGCTTGAACAAGCAAGAATTAAACATCAAATTCCTCAGGTTAGTGATAATTATAAACGTATGATTGATCTTTACACAAATGACAGGCAGGGATATGTCGAAATGTGCCGAAGGAATTTGGATGAGAAAGTTGATTGGCACAATAATGCTGAATATAACCATGGCAAGAGCGCAAATGGGCGTTACCTTGATGAAATATTTGAATCTGACAAAGGATGGGGCGCTCGATTTAAAGGGCAAATGAAGCGTCTTGTCGGTAGTAGGGGCGAATTGAAAGATAATTTAGAATCTGCCGTCAGCAATACAAAATCACGTCCTGCAAGGGTTGCTTTAGCGTTGGCTTTGGCGGTATTCACTATTGGGACTGGAATATATTCATATCTTGTATATAGTGAGAAAAAAGTAGCTGCAAACTCAAAGAAATTAGATAAGGCGGCTTAAGTTATATCCATTCATGTATATCTTTTTTAGTCGGTTCCCAGGTGCATGGTTGAAATTCTCTCGTTTTGCAATATCTGCAAAATGGAACAGGTTTAACCATTGCTTTTAGCACTGCGTCGTGATTTCTTGCTTTATATAAATCAAGATAATCATATTCGCAAACTTCAAGGTTTTGCCCGAAATATTTATTAAAATGTTCGATATGAGCAATTGTCGGGCAAGTATATAATTTCCCTTTTTTTAGTGTTACGCAATTTCTTATCTTGCAATGTGAAAAAGAGTCAATCCAATACTGTTTACCTTCAGGATCAAGTTTCCAGTTCCCCCAGTCTTTTTTGTCTTCTTCATTGGTTTTTGTTCCTGTGTATCCGCAAAATACTCCGAATTGTTTTGCTCTCGCGTCAATTCTTTCATAATCAATCTTTAATCGGTATAAAGAAACCCAAATTCTTATGTCGCTTTTTTTACATGCTTCCCAAAAACTGTCCGGCTGGTCTGCAAGTAAGATACCGTTCGTGATAACAATAATCTGTGTATTTGGAAATAATTCTCTTGCTATAGGGAAAAAGTCCGTAAGATTCGGGTGTAGTAACGGTTCTCCTCCAAGCAGGAACATTTGCCCAAGCTGAGCACCTGTAAGAGCTGCAAATCTCGCTAAATCTGCTCTAAAATTTACAGGATTCAGGTAAAACTCTTCTGATAAAGGCGAAAAATGCGTGCATCCTTTGCAATTCAGGTTACAGTGATCTGTTATGTGAATATCAATTTTTTCCAGCATATTAGCCATTTATTAGTCCTCAACTACTTTTAATAATCTTTCCCAAACTTCATCAATTGAGCCCTGAGCATCAATTGTTTTCAGAATATTTTTATTCTTGTAATATTCAATAAGCGGTGCAGTTTCGTTGAAATATGTTTCGAATCGTGCTTTTGCGGTTTCTTCATTATCGTCTTTTCTTTGTGCAAGTTCTCCGCCGCAAATATCACATGTATTCTCATTTTTCGGAGGTTTATATTTTAAATTGTATATTTCCCCGCATTTTTTACAGGAACGGCGATTTACAATTCTGGAAATTAAAACTTCCGTATCCGTGTCAAAGTATATTGCCCTGAAATCTGCGCTGTTACCGTTATCAATTTCATTATTGATTTTTGTTAATAAGTCTGCTTGCTCTGTACTTCTCGGGTAACCGTCAAGGATATATCCGTTTTTACAGTCATCCTGAGATAGACGATTTTTGATAATTGAACCGACAAGTTCAACCGGTACAAGGTGGCCTTCATCAATATAAGATTTTGCAATTTTGCCGTTTTCTGTTTGTGCCGTAATTTCTGCTCTCAACAAAGATCCGGTATCAATATGCGGGAAACCAAAATATTTTGCGAGTTTTGAAGTTTGAGTACCTTTTCCGCATGCCGGCGGTCCTAAAAATATTAATTCTTTTTTCATCTGATTTATCCTCTTATTATAAATTTATTTTATAACAATTTCTCAGGATTTCAAATAGTATAAATCAAATTAATCGCATGTTGATTGATGGTATTCCCTTTGTCCTAATTCTTTATCAAGCAGATATAGCGAAGCTTTATCTGATCCGAAAGCTTTAATTTTTGAAGTTATTCTCAGAATATTGTCTTCTTCTTCAATTTGTTCTTTTAAATACCAATCTATAAAATTTCTTGTAGCAAGGTCGCATTCATTTTCGGTTAAGCCGGCAATACTATCGATGGCGTGGGTAATTGAACGTTCATGCTCGTATGCCTTATTGAATATGTCTTCGGCTCCGGCAAATGTAATTTCAGGAGCACCTCATGTCTTTAATTCAACTTTGGCTTTTCTCTTTAAAATATAATCAAATAGAATCATTCCATGGTCAATTTCTTCATGTGCTTGTATCTCCATCCATTTAGAAAAGCCGTAAAGACCCACGTTAGAAAGATAAGCAGCCATTGACAAATACAAATAAGCGGAATAAAATTCCTTGTTAATCTGTTCATTTAAAATTCCCTTTACTTTATCGTTTATCATAAACACCTCCATGGTGTTTTGAATTTAAAGTAAAATAAAATTATTATCATTCCCCAAGAAGGTTATTAGTCATCATTACTGGTGAACAGTTTTAGGGACGGGCATTTGCCGAAATTCTTCAAAATGGCAGCATCAAGATCTTTGGTTACAACAACTTTACCGTTAACAAGATTTACTCCTTCAGTTGTAATTGTACCTTTCTCTTTATCTTTTTTGGTTTCTTTTGTTTTAATTTCTTCTTCATCAGTTGCGTGTTGGGATGTTTTATTTTTTTCTGCATTTAATACATCGCGTAACTTATTCCTGTACTCTTCATTTCCGTACATTGTACGCATAATATCATTCATTACAATCGCTACATATTGTTGTTGGGTGGTGTTTTCATTCAATGCAGTAACCAGGGTTGCTGCTTTTTCTATTTCTTCATATGATTCTTCAAAATGTCTTAACCGTCTTAAAAGTACGGCTAAATTGTAGTGCGCTTCATAGCTCATCGGTTGAACTTCTATTGCTTTACAATAACATTCTCCGGCATCGTTGTATCTGCCTGCTATATGGTATGCAAGACCCAGGTTATATAAAGTATCGTAATCTTTAGGTGAAATTTCCAAGGCTTTTTTATAAGCTTCAATTGCTTTTGCAAGATATTTTCTTTGCTTTTCCCAATCGTCATTTTCATAAAGTGATTTTAATCTGTACGTTACCCCTTTGTTGTAATAAGCGATTGCTTTATTGGCTTTTGTGCTTACTTTGTTATTAAAAACGTACGGAATGGACAATAGTTTTCGTTTTGTTTTTACAATTTTGTCAAATTGGTCGATTGCAATATCAAAATTTCCAAGTTTTTGAGTTGCTATAATGCCGTAATTCATACGGGCAACCATCATTTTAGGATTGTATTTAAAGGCTTGCGAATATGCGTATAATGCAGAATAATAGTCTTCATATTTTACATAAATATTTCCTAAATTATACCAGGCGGTGTAGTGCCCCGGGAAAAGTTTCAGCCCCTTGTTATAGTACCTGATGGCTTTCATTGTGTGCATCTTTCTGTATGCTTCATAGGCCTTGACTATCGGTTCGATCTCGGCCATTTCTTTCATATATTTCTGCCAGGTTTTCTGATCGGCAATGACAGCAGGGTCTGCGACCTTCTCTGACAGCTCCTGATATTTTTCTGTTATAAAATCCAGTTTATCAAACATGTCCTGTATTCCTTTCCTGTTCCTTTTCT
>CACXAK010000033.1 GCA_902765655.1 uncultured bacterium
AACCATTTTCAATAACAGCTATTTTGCGGTTTTGAATATTGTGAGCAGTCATATCATGCAAAAGATTTTCCATATTAACAAAAATACCCATATTGTATGTAGTTGTTGCAAATACTATATGAGAGTATTTAAATGCATCAGAAACTATATATGAAGGATGAGTAACAGACGCATCATACATTTTTATATCTTTTACACCAAGTTTTGCAAGTTCACCTGCCAAAATTTCGGCTGCGTTTTGAGTGTTCCCATAAACTGATGTGTATGGAATAAGAACGGATTTAATTTCCGGTTCATATGTTGACCATTTTTGATATTTATCAATAAATACTTCTAAGTCTTTTCTCCAGACATACCCATGCAACGGACAAATCATTTTGATATCAAGTCCTTGTGCTTTTTTCAGAAGTGCTTGGGTCTGCGGGCCGTATTTGCCAACAATATTTGTATAATATCTTCGTGCTTCATCCATATATCTGTGCTCAAAATCAACTTCATCCGCAAAAATATTTCCGTCAATTGCACCAAAACTGCCAAAAGCATCTGCTGAGAATAAAATTTTATCCGTTTGGTCATAAGTTACCATAACTTCCGGCCAGTGCACCATCGGAGCCATAAAAAATGACAACGTATGATTTCCTGTTTCAAGCGTATCTCCTTCTTTGACAATTACATACTGTTCCTGCGGAAATTCAAAATCAAAGAATTGTGAAATCATAGACTGAGTTTTAGCGTTACAAACTATTTTTACATCCGGATATTTTTCTACAAGATTTTCCAGCTCTGCACAGTGATCCGGCTCCATGTGATTTATTACCAAATAATCAAGTTTTCTGCCATTAAGAACATGCGCAATATTTTCAAAAAACTGATGTGCAACGGCTTTATCTACGGTATCTAATAAAACTGTTTTATCATCCATAATTATATATGAGTTATAAGACACACCCAAAGGGACATCATAAACACCTTCAAAAAGTGAAAGTCTTCTGTCATTTGCCCCAACCCAGTGTAAATCCTTTGTTATTTGTTTAGTGTTATACATTTTTCTCTCCTTACGATACATAAATAATAACACAAGTGAATTATACGAGTAAAGTTAATGCAAAAGCAGAATTGTTATTTTTTTGTTAAAAAATCAGTGTTTTTATAAAAACAGATAAATAATATGAATGTAGTTAAAAGTTACATGCATTAAAAATTGAAAGGAGTGTAGATTATGAGATTTTTAGTAAAACAAACACCGGACAATTTTATTAAATCAGTCAATGATGAAATCAGTTCAATACTGAACAGACATTTTGACGATATTTATCCTGATTATGAGGACAAAATGACGATGCCCGTAGAAATTCATGACAAAAAAGGCGAATATGACATTCGTGCAGAATTACCGGGGGTAAAGAAAGAAGATTTAGACATTGATTTGGATGAAAACTATTTGACTATCAGAGCCAAAAAGGTTGAAGAGAACAAACAAGAAGACGGCTCTTACAAAAAATCCGAATTTAAATACGGAGAATTTTCAAGAAGCATTTATCTTCCTCAGGACGTTGATGCAGAAAAAATTGATGCTTCACTGGAACACGGGGTATTAAAAATTAAAGCTCCGAAACTTGAAAAAGAAAAAGATTCAATTAAGAAAATTACGGTAAAATAAGTAGTTAAGTGGCTAAGTAGATAAGTTCATTTCCGGTTTTATTAATATTCGTTATAACATAGCAATAATGAAATAATTAATTCCTTTATAGAACTTATCTACTTTGCTACTTATCTACTTTTTATACAATCGATTTTTGCATTGTTTCACTGCGGTTTTCATTGAGGATATTTTTAAGCTTCATAAGACCCTGCGCGTGGAGCTGACATACTCTTGATTCGGACATATTTAATGTTTCGCCGATTTCTTTCATGGTCATGTTTTCCTGATAATAGAGGACCATTAAAACTCTTTCACGTTCAGGTAATCTCATAAGAGCCCTCTGCAATTCATTTTTAACATTTTTTTCCTCCGCCGCTTCATGTGGGTTTAATTTATTTTCATCCTCAATTGTGTCTATAATTTCCATGCTGTCATCAGATGTTCCGCGTTTATCATAAATAGATGTTATTGTCACATCTTCTGACATAATTTGAGTCACCTTTGACGGCTCCATATCAAGATATTGAGCTATTTCATTTGTTGTCGGGACTCTTCCGTATTCCTGTTTCAATACTTCAATTGCCTGTTTGATTTCTTTAATTTTTTTACGAACACTTCTTGGCAAGAAATCCTGTGAACGCACCTTATCTAAAATTGCACCTCTGATTCTTATAAGAGCATAAGTTTCAAATCTGGAATTCTTTTGCGGAGAAAATCTCTCTACCGCATTTATCAAACCTTCAACCCCGTAACCTGTTATATCTTCAATAGAAATTGTCGCAGGAAGAGAAACTTTTACACGGCCGACAACGTATCTTACAAGATAAATATACTGAACGATAATCAAATCTCTTGACTTTTTATCTGATTTATCAGCAAGATATGCATTCCAAAGATTTGTCAATTCTTCTTCAGACAAGCGTTTTATATGACTATATGAGGAAAAATCAAAATCCTGTTCCATTAACCCTCGACCCTTTTTGGTTTTCTTCCTTCTTACATTTTAATTTTATTATATTGAGATTTTTTAACATCATTTAAAAGTATGAAAAGGGTATTCAAATACTAAAGTTTTTCTAATGCATGTAGATGATAAAGCACAAGGATACTAAGGCGCTAAGGCACTAGGGTTTATGTATTGCTCATATTTGTGATTATTATACTTTTTTGAAAATAATTTATACTTAAAAACTTCTCTAATTATCTTGCTAGCTTCTTAACCACTTTTCCATAAAAATTCTTAGTGCCTTAGTGCCCTAGTATCTTAGTGCCTTTATTACCCTATTGCCTTATTGTCCTATTGCCATTACAATAAAACCATGCCACAGATTAAGAAAATACTTGCAATAAATTTTGGCGGAATTGGTGATGAGATATTCTTTTTACCTACATTAATTTCATTAAAAAAAGAATTCCCAAACAGTCATATAACCCTCGCACTTGAACCGAGAAGCAAAGGAATAAAAGACCTGACAGATGTTATAGATGATTTGATTCTTGTAAATGTAAAAGGGGAAAATAAATACAAAGAAATGCTGAAATTTTTATTTGAAGCACGAAACGGCCATTTTGACATGGTTGTATCTTCAGGCGGAAATAAACTGATAAGCATTTTATTATTTTTAATGGGTATTAAAGAGCGCTATGGATACTATACAGGCAAACTCAGCAAATTATTATTAACCCATGCCGCGCAATTGAATAAAAAACAATATGCATGCTCAATGTATCATGATCTTATAAGAACAGTAACTTCACATAATACCGAACTCCCGCAAATAAAAGTTGAAAAACGTGAAGTAATTTCTAATTCCGTACTTATTCACCCCGGAGTAAGTAAAATGAGTGTCATGAAAAACTGTATTAAAACAGTTCCTCCGAAAATCTGGGCAAAAGTTATTGATTTACTTGTGGCTCAGGGTAAAAAAGTCATGCTCACAGGAGGTCCTGATGATGAAGATTGCATAAAAGAAATTTTAGAAAATGTGAGAACTCAAAATTTTGAAAATTTGTATGGCACAACCAAAAATTTAAATGAACTTGCACAATTAATTTCTTCTGCCGAAAAGTTTTTATGCTCTGATTCTGCACCTTTACACATTGCAGTTGCTTTGGGTACAAAAACTTATGTAATTTTTGGACCGACAGATGACACTTGCTTAGTACCCCAAACCTCTCAGGTTATAACAATCAAGGCAGATGATAATTGTGAACTGAAACCATGCCTTTGGGCAAAACGCATGACCACATGTCAAAATCTTGACTGCTTAAAAATTCTGCCCTCTAAAATTGCAGATACCATACTGAATTCTTAATTATATTAAAATATATCAAAAATATATTAAATACTGTTCAATTTTTATTTTTTCGGTTTTATATAAATATAAAACCCGGGAATTGCTCAAATATGAATAACCTTATTGAACAATACAAATATAATAGTCCGCATGGCAATGCATTCAAAGTATTCTCGTTGAAACACAAAGTATACAATACAAATGCTTATAACACCGATGCCGAAAATAATAAAAAAATTCATTATGTTCATCAGGAATTAAATTTATCATACAATGCCGGGAATTTAATTATAGGATCGGGTTTGATGTTGTTGATGTTTTCAAGAACTGCTCAAAAAAACATCAGTAAGGGGCTTAACAAAATTAAAAATTATTTTGAAGCACGCAAAGAAATCTCAACAGTAGAAGAATCTGCCAGAAAATCAAAATTATATGGTTATGCTATAAGAAAATTAAATTCGTTTATCAAAAAAACAGAGAGTATAAATAATATAACCTCTTTAAAAGATATATTATTTATGAAACTTATGTACAAATCCAAACCAACAAAAAAAATTCATCAAACAATTTCAAAACTCTTCGAAAATCTTTCACGTAATACGGTAGTAAAATCCTATAAAAAAACCAAAAAGAGCTTTGAGCGCATGTATAAGAATTTTGATATGCTCGATGAATATTTACTCAAAGATTCTCCTGATGAAATTATAAAATATAAGGTAAAGGAATATAAAAACGGACAACTGATTGAAGTTAAAAAAGATTTTACCAAAAGACAATTGGTTGAAATGGCAAAAGAATACAGAAAAGATACAAAATTAGTTGTCGATTCATTTATTTCCGATAAATCACAACAAGACAGATATAATCGCATTAAGAGTATTAATTCATCATTATATTCAAAATTTTGGGATGAATCTTTTAAAGATTTTTGGACAAAAAACAACAAGTTCAAAAGGAAAGAAATGTGGCAAACATTTATTGCAGCAGAACAAATAAAAGGTGATAAAACAAATTTGGCAGAAAATGTTGCTATTGCGAGAAATGTAATTTCATACGCAAATACAGACAAAATTGCAATGATAGAAGAGAATGTCAAGAAATTAAAAGAAATAATTCCTGCTAAAGATGAATACGGAACTGATATAGTAGAAAGACTGGACTGGATTATAAAAAATTCTGAGGGCTTAAAATATAACAAAACAACGTTTTTAAAAGAACTTGAAAAATTGTCAAATCATACCATAAAACCGGTTTTAGATAATAGTGTCACTAAAGTTCAACAAGAATCAAAAAATACCTGTATAAATCTTATTAAAGATTTTATAAATGATGAATCAACCGGGGCATTACAAGATATGCTGCTGATTTATTATAAAATTGCTCCTTTTGAGCTTTCAAAATTTGGGGCTTTATTATCACTTAAAAATGCCGTAAAATCTTTTGACAAGTCTGTTAATTTGGAAATAGGCGAATTTTTTGATAAAGTCAGAGATTTAGAAATCGGTTCGGCTCCTACTGATATTTTAACCGTATTAATTTCTTTGGGGTTAATTATTCGCGGTTTAAATTATGCCCCGACTGATGATGAAAAAACATCTGTAATGCTAAAATCAGGCATTCCGATTGTCGGAGCATTAATAACTTCAATTGTTTCAGCGACAAAATTAGTATCAGGCGGTAAATCACTTGCGTTAGGTTTTATTTCAGGAATATTACTTAATCAGGCCGGAGTTTTGGCTGATAAACTCAGATTAAAATTCAAAAGAAAATTTAATTCCTAATATTTTTAGTCGATTTGATATTAAAATAATATAAAGTTTTACATAAAGACCAAGTTTTATAATATAATTGTTTTAATGGATAGTAGGTCGGCATCGCTATGTCGACAAATGAGAGGGAATAAATAATGATTGATAAAACCGCAATAATTGATCCGTCCGCTCAAATCGCTGAAGATGCGATTATTGGACCCTATGTAGTAATTGGGAAAAATGTAAAAATCGGAAGCGGTACAAGAGTAATTTCTAATGCTCATATTGAATATGCCGAAATCGGTAAAAATTGTACTATTTCACCATTTGCAACAATCGGTTCGGAACCGCAGGATTTGGGATATAAAGGGGAAGAAACAAAGGTTATAATCGGCGACGAAACAATAATAAAAGAAAATGTAACTATTCACAGAGCTGCAGCTTGCGGTGATTTTACAACAAGAATTGGTAATAAATGTTTAATTATGGTTGGAGCGCATGTTGCTCATAACTGTGTTCTCGAAGATCAGGTAATTTTGGCAAACCTTGTAACGCTCGGCGGACATGTACATGTTGAATTCGGTGCATTTGTCGGCGGAATGAGTGTATTCCACCAAAATATCAGAATCGGTACAATGTCAATTGTCAGTGGATTCAGTGCTTCCCGTCAGGATATTTTACCTTATTCTAAAGGAGAAGGTCGTCCGCCTGTTCCAAGAACAATCAATGTTATTGCATTGAAACGCAGAGGAGTTAATCTTGAAACAAGAACACACCTTAATGAAGCGTTTAAATTATTGATTAGCGAAGATTATAATACATCTCAGGCGATTGAAAAAATCAAGGCAGAAATTCCTACAAACGAATATATAGAAAAAATGATAAGCTTTATTGAATCTTCAAAACGCGGAGTGCTTTTAAAAACTCACAAATCAGGTCATCAATCCCTGAGCAGCGAAGAAGAATAATTAATTTCGATAAATAATATTAAGAAATGTTAAGCAGGGTAAATATATACCCTGCTTGTTTTTTGACGAATTATATAAAAGTTATATATAAAGTATATGCAATTTTGGTCGGGGCATTGTTTTTACATGATTATAAGCAATGTGTGCTTAAAGAGTATAAAACAAAAGGAGTATTTCTATGGGTGAATTTATCGTACAAAAGGGTCAAACATTGTCCCAAATTGCAAAAATGCACAATACTACAGTAGAAGCAATTGCAAAACAAAATGGGATTAAGGATGTAAACAAAATTCAGATTGGGCAAAAACTTACTATTGGTGCAAATCCCAAGGAAACCAAAACAAAGGAATTGGGTGATATCGACAAAAGAATTGCTGCAAACCAAAAAGAAATTGAGAAATTAAAATCCAGAACATTGACAGATCAGGCAAAACAAGAAATCAATGCTGAAATAAATGCAATGAAAGCAAAATTGAAAGGATTAGCAAAAGAAGCTAAAGCAGAAGCAATGAAACAAATCAATGCTGCAGAACAAAAATTGATTGCAGCATACCGTAAAGGAGAGTCAGCTTTTAATGCAGCAAAACAGGAAGTTAAAAAAGATTTCTTTATTGCATTAGGAGCCATAAAGGCTGCATATGACGGAGCTGTTGACGGAGCTGAATCTGTTGCAAAAGGAGTTGCTAATACAGGTAAAAAAGCTGCACGTGCAGCCCGTGACGCGGCAAAAGTTAATGTAAAACCTCAAGTAAAAGAACGTACACCTGATTTTTCAAAAATGTCAAAAGATCAAATTTTAGCATACCAACAAAAGGAAATTAATAAGTTAAAAAATCAATCGTTAACTGACAGAGCAAAGAAAGAAATTAAAGCAAACATTGATGCCGCAGAAAGATATGTAAAAAATAAATGGAATAGTGCTGTTGATGGGGCTTATGACTTGGCAAGAGACGCATACCATGGTGTAAGAGACGCTGCAAAAGGTTTCTTCAACTGGTTAAGATAATATAAATTATAATATACAAAATTTTAGAAGGATTTGTTAATAAACAAGTCCTTCTTTTTTATATTAATTTTTGTAAATATCATACATTTTTTGGTCAATTCTTAAACTGCACAAGCGTTATTGTTTCTGTATGAATATTAGTGTGCCAAAAATATCAAATCAATATTTTTACGGTTATAAGAATAATCGCAATAATATTCAATTTGGAAGTAAATCAGAAAAAAATGAAACCAAAAATAATTCTTTTTTTAGAAAAGTCCTTCCATATACTGTTGCAGGCATTTTAATGAGCGGATGCACACTGAAATCATGTACAAGTGATACTGTCAGCGGAACTGATAATTATGATAATATCAGAGTCGAGTATTTTGATGTAGATAAAGAAACAAAAGACTCAATCATGACTCCGATTATTAATTTAAGATCAAAATTGGACAAGAATAATGATTTCTTAAATGGCATTGCAATAGATGTTACGGGGAATTATTCAGATTTGGATGATTCAAATTCTTTCAGAAAATATATAAAAGCTGATTCTGATACAGATACAGATAAAGGCGGAAGTTTCTACTCGGACAACAATTTACAGCGCAGAATTGTTATTCAGGAATCAGGACATTCATTTGATAAAATTTTAAATCTTATAAGAAACGGTAAATATTCAGCTACACCGGCACTGCGTCAATCCCTGATGCATGAAGTCGGTCATCAGTTTGAACAATATTTTGGCCACGACCATAATGCGGATTTTGCAAAAGAATGGGACGATATAATGCTCAAGCGGGAAAAAGATGAGTATCTTACCCCGTACGAAATGCCAACTGACAGTATTGGAGTTATATCTAAACTTTATTATAATTTAAAATCAGGTCTTAGTGACAAAAAAGAATTTCAAGATGCAATTTTAAAAGACTTGAAGTATATTGCAAAATTAAAGCAAAATAATCCTGAAAAACTTTCAAGAAATATAGACTACTATTTAAATATTATTGATGTATCTCAAGAAATTACCCCTGAAGTCATTGATTATGCTGATATGACACGTTCTGAGGTGTATGCAAATTTATTTTCTTATGCCGTCGGAGAAAACGACGGAGATAAAGACGAATTTTTAGATAATTTTAAAAATTCATACAAAATTGTACGTAGTGAAAAAGAAAAATATCTTGGGAATGTTGTCTTAAAATAATTATTAATACATAATATAAACTTGACATCTGTATAATTGCCGGATATTATTTCGTTGTTATTATTTATTTGAGACAAAACATTGAATAATTTATTTTCTTTCGATAAAAAATTGGGGATAGTTATAGGAACGGATGAAGCAGGGCGAGGGCCGGCTGCAGGAGGGGTTTTTGCCTCATGCGTTTATTTCCCTGAAATAAACTCCAATCTTAAAAAATTACTTGAAAGATTAAACGATTCCAAAAAACTGAAAAAATCAGCAAGAGAAGACTTATATGAAATTATTATAAATACCTCCGTAAATTCTACTGTATGTATTGAGGTTGAAGAAATT
>CACXAK010000034.1 GCA_902765655.1 uncultured bacterium
CTTTTCGGTTCACTTTTCTTTTTGCGTCGCAATCAAAAAGAAAAGTGAACTAAGAGAAATATTATTTCTCAAACATATTCCTATAATATGTTTTATGTAATGCAAAGTACACAAACGGGAGTTTGATAAGTTTTATAACATTTAATTATAAAATAATATTTCATTTCAGCATATTATTATCCATATGGCTAATAGAATTTTTATTAAAACTTTATTATTCTCTATATATCAGAAAGGCGGAAGTTTTAAGGAGAAATTTAAAAAGAAAAAGTGTATCTTAGTATGAAAAAGACATATTTTATTCTATTTTTATTTCAATCCGGCATTTTCACTTTTTAATATTTATACATGTTTGACAAACTATTTCAAACCTTTAAATAAACTTCCTATAACTACATAAAAGGTCGAAAAGTTAACAAACAGAAAATGCCGGTTTCTTCTTAATTATTAGTTAGAAAACATTGAGAATGTTTTTTCAATAGATTTTGAAATAATATTTTGTACAGAGTTAATTTCTGTATTCAATTCAGTAATTTCAGCATCAAGTTTTTTGGTTTTAACATCTATCTGATCTTCTTTAAATGTTATCTGAGCTTTCTTAGTTGTATAATCTACTTCTGCTCTTGCAATAGCATCGTCATCCTGTTCTTCAACTAAATACGGTATCTGATTATATCTTTCCTGATAAAAATACCCGTCATCATTATTCAATCCCATAATCTGGTATCTTCCGTCTTTAATTGCAGATTCCATATATTCACTGTCTAATACCATATCATCGTAACGCCATCCGTGAGAACAAATGTTGTTATACAATTCATTATAGAAATCCGCTATTTTCTCTTCATTTGTAACTTCCGTATCCGGATCAGTCACAAAAAGATACTCAGGATCATCAGTTACAAATATTGTTCTTCCATCAGCATTGGATTTACCTACAACATACCCCGAATCTGATCCTCTCAAATAGTTATCAAAGAAAGTCAGGAATGAATTAATAACATTTGTCAAACTGACACCATAACAATTTAAACCGGAAACCTGACATATTCTGTTCCATTCCAGCGCTCCTGTATAAGCAGAATTATTACGCGGATAAGACATACTACCCATGCCACCGGCATCTACAATGTTACCCGGATTCAAAACTTTTTTCTCGACCATTTTCAATGCCATTTCAAGTGCAGCATCGGATGTTGTATCAACATTTATACCATTACCTATGTTTTTGTATCCGAAAATTTCTGCTACTTCTTTTATGACAGATTTCATTTTTTCAGATAAGTCATCTGCATTTTTACCCATGATAACGACATTGTTCTTCATCAAATCTACAAGTTTCATATCACTAAGATAATTTGCATCAAACTTTATTACATCATTAACAACCATTGTTAATTTTGAATCATGGATTTCACCTTTATCTGTTTGGAATATACTGCTAACATCCTCACCAATCATTGAGGACCAATCTATTTCATGTTGACCAATATCTGCATCCAACATCAAATCTGCCAGTGTTTTATCAGTTACATAAGTCTTATCCAAAGGAGTTCCACCCATACCGGCAGTAGCATTCCAATCTACATTTTTTACCCCATTAGGATCCCAACTATTATCAGCTCTGGTCAATATATTATAGGTTAATTCTGTAATAACTCTGTTATCTTCCTCAGCGTTCTTTACTCTTTGTTTTTCTTGAGGTAAACTCTCAACATTAGCAAGAGCTGCAATAAATTTGTTACGACCTTCTGCGGTCGCAACTCCACCACCCATTGAAATACCTGCATATTCAGCAGCATCCGCATATTTTGAACTCAATATAATTGCACCCGATTTTGATGTAATCATAAACGGATTATAATCATTTGCAGCAGACGGCATCATAAGTAAGCTGTATGACAAACCGTAATCCATAGGATTACCAAAACTATCACAAACCAAATCATTATGCCATACTAATTTAGTCGCATTCAAAGCATTTGCGTATTCTTGCGCAATATCAGTCATTTGATTCGTTAATTCCAACCTTTGTTGAGCCAACTCTGTTGACTTGAATTCACAATTGGCCTTTCTTAACGTAATGCCCAGGAATCTTGCTTGTGATGCGGCTAATCCCATTTTTTCGTAAATCCTTTCGGTTATAGTAATCCTTAGTTACCCATGTTTACGGCACTTTTATTGAAAAACTTGAAACATGATTATCATTTATGTAACAAAACTTTACATAATTTTTATTATTTGGAAATTATAAGGCAATCATAGATTTTATCAATTTTTTCTTTTATTTCACCAAACTGTGATTTCAAATCTTCATAACTGTTAAGAGTCACAAAACGGGCTTCTATTTCCTGTAAAATTTGTCTGTGCTTACGTTCTAATTCTTCAGGCGTCACGACAATACGCTGCTGAACAAGAAAAATAACTACCGCAATAATAACCGGGGAATAGTAAATTAATGTATCCATAAATTTCTCCTTTTTATAAAACAATTGGCCAATAAAAATCCACAAGATAACTTGCAGCATCAAAAGGGTGAGATAAAAATTTGAGTTCTTTTGATTGCTTTATTTGCCTGTAATTCGGAACATCAATTTTTGAAGTTCCTTCAATATATTTTAAATTTTTAATGTTATATAAAAGTTTTTCACATTTTGGACTAACATACAAACCTATATCCCCGTTTGCATTTCGGACTTTTGCATTAAATGCGGCTACCCTGTTTTTTATGGGGGGATTAAACGGTTTTATCTTAATATCAGCATCATAGCCATAAGATAGAAGTTTTTTCTTTATGATTACATAGTTTGTATATTCACTTGTACAGCTCCGGTTATCACCTGAAGCATCACCGTTTATAATAATTTTGCCTTTGTGATTCGGGTATCTTCGGCAAAATTCTTCGCATGCCTTTGATGTTGTAGTATTTTCCAAAACTATTTCATCAAAATAAAAAACTTTATCTTCCGTTTTATGTGCCAAAACCCATGCCATAGGATCAACATTAAAATCGCAGCTTATATGAACATCAAAATCATCATGATAAGTTATATTTTTTATATTTTCGTCAGTAAAATCTTTTACAACAAGATTTTCATTATAATTTCCGGTTTGTCCGAGAACAAAAGTATTATAATATTTTTCATCGTAGAGTTGTTTTAATTCTTCGCAAAAACCTTTAGGCAGATAAATATTTTGAGTAGTCGGAGCACATATTATTCTGTAATTCGGATTCGGATTTACAAAAAAAGTTTTATAAATCCATCCCTGCTGAATTTCGGGATTTGTATGCCCAAATATTCTGTATTGAAAATTTTTCCATTTTTTACAGGGTTTTTGCCTCAAGCGTGCTAAAAGCATTTTAAATGTTTCATAAGGAATATCAGACATTTCTTCAATTTCAATAAAACCGACATTCAGAGATTTTAATCTGTTTGGCTCATCAAAATGTCTGAAAATTATTTCTGAACCGTTATAAAATGACAGTTTTTGTTCTGTTGATGACCATTTATAATCCTCTCCTTCGATAAAACCCATATTTTCTAAATGCTCAAAATAAGTTTGAAGTGTTGTATCTCTTACAAGCGTATAGGTTTGAGCACCAACTAAACCTTTGATTTTTGGATATTTCAGGGACAATAAAATACCTAAAAGCGAACCTGCAAAAGTCTTACCGGAGCCGTATCCACCCTGATAAACCGCAACATCAAGAGTATAGTCATGCGGTATTTCCAAAAATTGACGCTGAGCATCCAGCAATTTGTATTTCATAAATCACCTCTCAAAGACCTTTAACAAATTATATGGTTTTTGAGAAGGATTTAAAATTCCTCTAATCCGTCACAACTATTTAGCAGAGAAAGCAGATAAGTATTTAGGTAGTTAAGTTCATTTCAAAATTTAATTATATTTAAAGTCCTATTATTAATAATACACGATACGAACTTATCTACATGTCTGCTTAACTACTTATCTACTTGAATTAAAAATCTTTTGAGATTTATCTATATACCCTTAATATCACTTTCAATTTTAGCCAGAATTTCATCAAGTTTTGAAGGATCTTTCACCCCACCCTGAGCAAAATTCGGACGTCCGCCGCCGTTTGCACCGGTTGCTCTTGCAATTTCGCCAACAATCTGACCTGCATTAATTCCTTTTGCGATAAAACTGTCTGAAACTTTCGCCGCAACAGTTTTTTCTCCGGCTAAAACAACTATGCTGTCTTTGCCTAATTTATGCGATAAAAGTTCAAGACCGATTTTTAATCCGACAGGAGTAAGCTTTGTAACTTTTGAAATAAACAATTTTCCGCCGTCTATTTCCTGAGCTCTGTCCACAAAACCGGCAAAACGAGTGCGTGCATTTTCTTCCTGCAATTTTTCTACTTCTTTTTGCAAAGATTTATTTTCTTCTTGAATCTTATCAACACGGTCTATTACTTCATCATAATGCGCCTTAAAACGATTTGAAAGGTTATCCGTAACTTCCACTTTTGCATTGACATAATTTATTGCCGCTTTTGATACAACAACTTCAATTCTTCTTGTACCTGCAGCAATTGCACCTTCTGACACAATTTTTACAAAACGCAAATCTTTTAATTCTCTTGCGTGAGTTCCTGCGCAAAATTCTTTTGAAATAGATTGACCGTCTTTTTCAATACTTACAACTCTTACAGTATCGCCGTATTTTTCACCAAACAGCGCTGTTGCACCTGTAAGTTCGGCTTCTTTTATTCCCATAACTTTGGTATTTATTGTATAACCTTCACCTATCCATTTATTCATTAGGTTTTCGGTTTTTTTAATTTCATCCGGCGTCATTGCTCTTGAGAATGTAAAGTCAAATCTCATTCTCTCATCATCAACATAAGAACCGGCCTGTTTTACCTCATCACCAACAACTTTAATCAAAGCTGCCTGTAATAAGTGCGCAGATGTGTGGTGAACTCTGATTTCTTCCCGTTTATCAACATCAATTTTTGCACTTACAATTGCACCGATTTCAACATCACCATTCAGAATTGAACATCTGTGTACGTACAAATCATTAACTTTGAATGTTGTCAAAACTTCTGCCTTAAATGTTTCGTTTTCAATATAACCGCTGTCACCAACCTGACCGCCACATTCGGCGTAAAACGGGGTTTTATCTAAAACAATATCAACATAACCTTCACCCTCAATTTGAGCAAGGATTTTGGCATCATTACATTCGTTTTCGCTGTAACCGATAAAGTTTGTCGAACCGACTTCCTTTTCTACCTGAGCATATTTAATATCTCCGGTAACGGAAATCTTTGCTGTTGCAGCTTTTGCTCTGTCTTTTTGCTCCTGCATTGCAACTTTATATCCGTCTTCATCAACATTTAATCCGTTTTCCTGAGCAATTTCTTTAGTAAGTTCAAGCGGGAAACCGAATGTATCATAAAGTTTGAATGCGCTTTCGCCATCAATATCTTTTTTTGCTTCAATGAATTCTTCAAGCAATTTGTAACCTCTGTCAAGAGTTTTATTAAATCTTTCTTCTTCAGCCTTTATCGTATCAATAACTTTTTGCTTATTTTTAACAAGTTCAGGATATGCTTCGCCATAGTGTTCAACAACAGTATCAACCAGCTTGTATAAGAAAGGCAATTCCATACCTAAAATCTTGCCGTGTCTTAATGCACGTCTTAAAATCATTCTCAAAACATAACTTCTGCCTTCATTACCCGGAATTACACCGTCAGAAATCAAAAACGTAACACATCTTGCGTGGTCTGTTATGATTCTCAAAGACACGTCTGTTTTTTCTGATTGTTTGTACGGAACTCCACACATTGAAGAAACTTTATCCAAAATTGGTCTTAGTAAATCGGTTTCAAAGGTTGAAGCAACACCTTGGCAAACCATTGTAATACGCTCTAAGCCCATGCCTGTATCAACATTTTTCTTGCCTAAAGGTGACTGATTGCCTTCTTCATCCTGATATAACTCAGTAAATACCAAATTCCAGATTTCAACCCATCTGTCACATTCGCAGGTATCAATACCGCAATTCGGATGACCGCAGGAATATTCTTCCCCCAAATCATAGTGAATTTCGGAACAAGGACCACAAGAACCCGATGCCCCCGGAGGACCCCAGAAATTATCTTTTTTACCTTTTCTTTTAATTCTTTCAGCAGGAACACCGACATTGCGCCAGATTTCATATGCTTCATCATCGGTTTCAAAAATAGTAATCCATAGTCTGTTTTTATCTAATTTCAAAACTTCAGTGACAAATTCCCATGCCCAGGGAATAATTTCTTTCTTATAATAATCGCCAAAAGAAAAATTACCTAACATTTCAAAAAAAGTATGGTGGCGCGGAGTTCTTCCGACGTTTTCAATATCAGAATCTTTTCCGCCTGCTCTTGCACATTTTTGACAAGAAGTAGCTCTTGCCGGTTCATAAGGACATGGCTGAATTTCCAAAAATATCGGCAAAAACTGAAGCATGCCGGCCGTTGTAAGTAAAACTGTCGGATTATCAGGCACCAAACTTGAACTGGGGACTACGGTATGTTGGTATTTACCCCTAAAAAAGTCTAAATATAATTTTCTTATTTCATTTCCTTTTAGCATATTCTCTTATCCTCATTATTTATTTTTGTCCCCCTTTTCAAGAGAAAGCGGCACGAAGTACCATTGGGGTTTATATGTAAAACATCATACCCCAAACATAGAAATAAATACAGATATAAAAGATATTTTAAATCGAAATATTATATTCTGTTATGCCAAACTCCGCCTTGTCTGTCTACAAAAGCATCATAACAAGACCATATTCTGAAAACACCTGTTAAACCTAAAAGAGCGTGAGTTACATTCTTATCAAAACTTTGATCATTTACGGCCTGTCCGATTCCCGGCCAAATTATTAAAGAAAGAGCTGCAGCTCCGACTGATCTTCCGCTTACATGACCATTTTTACCATGTGTCCCCGCAAATGCCGGTGTACATAAACTTAAAATGGATAATAATAAAACAGCAATGCACAATTTTTTCATAACTTATACCCCCTTAATTCCTTTTTTATCGAATTATTAAATCTGTAATATTTTTAAGAATACTCTAACAATGATTTTATTGCAAATTATTTAATTTATTGAAAAATAAATTTAATTTGAATATTTTTTCACATATTCAACAGCATCGAAATTATCCGGATTTGCGTTTGGAGCAAGACTAAATATAAGTAATGATCCATCTTCAAAAGAGCCGGTAATATTCCCATTTTCTACAGATTTTATCTTAAATACATCATCAGGTTCTTCACTCCCGCCGAATTTAAATTTTACATATCCATCTTCCTGAACACAGGAAAACGGCAGACCAATTCCCATTTTACTATCTTCTGTATAGCCGGAATTTTCATCATAAAAAACATAAAAATCTATATACGAATTATTTTTGTTCTGAATATCAGCTTTATAGACACCCTTATGAAAATATACCGTTGGCGCGGATTCATCTTTCAAATTAACATTAGTACAACCTGTAATTACGCCAATAACTACAACAACAGATATAAAAATTCCTAAAAATTTTAATAATTTTTGCATTGAATTCTATAAACCTCAAACTTATGTGCCAAATAAGTTTTTGCCATTTTAAATATTTATTATGTTATTTGTTAACAGACAGCGGAGTTCCTTTTTCTCCTATATAAAAGACAATAAGTTCAACCGGCTCATTGCCTGTATTTTTGCCATAATGATATTTCCCGATTAACTCAGGCAAAGCTTCCCCTTCGTGAAGTGTAATTTCTTTATGATTATCAGTAATAACCGTTAAAGTACCTTTTTTTACATAAGCAATATTAACCAAATCATGTTTGTGCATAGGTAATTCTTCATTAACATCTATAATAATTTTCAAAACCGTAACTTCAGGTTTCTTTATTTTTAATTTTTTATATTTTGCATTGTCCCAGGTTTTAGTTGTTTTTAATAACACATCTTTTTGCGCAGAATACGATACATTTACCGTACATAAAATTATTGCAAAAAACACAACTGCTAATTTCATAATTTTATTCATATTGTTTAATCCTCATAATTCAAATACGAAAACTTAAAATCATAATATAACAAATTTTTATTAAATTCTATATGTAAAATAAAACACCGATAACAGATGTCATCGGTGTTTTATTTGGACTTAACGTCGCCAGAGTCGAAAATTTTACTTCAACAATTTGTTGAATCCATATCAGACCAACATCTAATTTTTTCTATAAAATTATTCAGAAAACCAAACTATAATTTTATATAGAAGTAAAGATTACGACTTAAACAATATTTATACTGTCATTTTTTTGTGTAGTTAAAAACTTCTGCATGAAAATAATTTTATGTTATATTAAGAAAAAAGGACTTATTTATGAATTTATTCTCAAAGATATATACTATAATGTGCCCGTTAATTAAATATTATTTCTATGTAGAGCATTTTAATTGTTTTATAAAAACAATAACATATTCATTTGATATAAAAAGTTTAAATAAAGAATCATATAGTGATATATATGAAATGATTTTTAAAGAATGTTTGAGTATGATGAATTCTAAAAACCAAGAACTAATCAGGAGATTTTTTGACAATATTAATAATGATGATATCTACCATGATTTTATAAATATTTATTTAGTTGAATATATAAATAATTTATCTAAAAAACAACAAGTAGATTTGGGGAAAACAGGTCTTGTTAATGCATTTTTTACATATGATGAAGTTGAAGATTATAAACTTTCATCCGACACATTAACAATGATTACAATAGATATACGAGATGATGGGAAAATAAAAATTAAATATCCTAAAATGACAACAATAGCACCAATAATACCATTAATAATTATAACAAATTTTTACAAATATTACTCCGATGTTATAAATTCTTTAAAGGATAATATTTAGTATTCAATTTTTCTTTTTAGATATTTGCTAATAATTTTCTTTTCTAATTTTTCTATCTCTTTGTTATCAGTTAATATTTCAATTATTCTTGTTTCTTTATTGTCTATACCCGCATTTTTTACAGTAAATACCAAAGTTTTTGCATTTAAATCAATTTCTCCACTTGTAAATAAGTCATCTTCGAATAATATTTTATTTTTATCCGCAT
>CACXAK010000035.1 GCA_902765655.1 uncultured bacterium
TTAACGAAAATTCTCAGACTCAAAAATATCAATTATCAAATGGTGCTGCACTTTTATACACCCCAAATACATTCAATGACATCATTGCCATAAGCATAAACGCCAAAGGAGGTCAGCTTCTTGAAAGTAAACCGGGAGTTGCCCTTGTTGCGGGTGCTTCTTTAATTAAAGGGACAAAAAATTACTCTCCGGTTGAATTATCGCAGGTATTAGAAGATAACGGGATAAAAATTGCACCATCAGTTAATGCGGATTTATTTTCAATATCCGTACTTACGACAAAAGATCAGTACGAAAAAACAATGGAATTATTATACGAAATTATTAACAACCCGTCATTTGATGAGGTTGAAATAGGCAAAATCAAATCCGATAATCTTAATCAAATTAAGGCAAATAAAGACGTACCGCTAAAAGTTGCACTTGAAAAGTATCGTGAACTGATATTCCAAAACAGTCCTTATACTATTTCCGCCAATGTTTTAGAAAAAAGCTTACCGAACATTACAAGAGAAGACGTGATTAATTACTATAAGAATGTAATTATGCCGCAAAATATTGATATTTCGGTAAACGGGAACATTGATAAAAATACGTTAATAAAAGATTTAAATAATTTATTCAGCAATTTTGATAATAATAATAAATTTGATTTCAATAAATACTCTAGGACTATATCAAAACCGCAAACTCCGAGAACTTCTACTCATAAGATGCCGACAACCGAAACCGCATGGATTATGCTTGGTTGGCAAACTGACGGAATAATTAATGAAAAAGATTATGCAACGCTGCAGGTAATGGATTCAATTTTAGGCGGAGGAATGAGTTCAAGAATGTTTAAAGACCTGAGAGAAAAAGAAGGTCTTGCATATCAACTTGGTTCAGGTTTGTCCCCGCACGTTTTGAGAGGAAGTTTTGTTCTTTATATAGGCACAAATCCTGAAACTCTTGAAAAAGCAAAAAAAGGATTATTTGAAGAAATTTATAAACTAAAAACCGAACATGTAGGTAATAAAGAACTTAAAGATGCGAAGGAAAAACTCATAGGTAATTATGTAATCGGACTTGAAACAAACCTTGAAAAAGCAACGCTGATAGGTCAATATGAATCTATGGGATTAGGTTATGATTTTAAAGATAAATATATTGAACTGATAAATAACGTAACCGACACCGACATAATAGAAGCCGCAAATAAGTATTTTAACGATAACTATGTATTATCAGTCGTAACTAAATAATTCCCAAAATTTTATATTAAATACATCTTTTAAAGGGCAAAAAAAAATTTATTACGATTTATAATATCTATATGGATAGCGGCAGCTCAAAAAATAATATAAATGGAAATATTTTTACGCGTGAATTTGGTTTTTCGCCCGTAAATCCCTTTAATGCAAAAAATGATAATCAAATTAATTTTGTTCAAAAGCCGACAAAAAGATTGAACGGCTATGATTCAACAATATTAAATAACTCAAAATTTGAAGAAACCGAAGAACAGGAATTGAGCATTGATTACAAAATAAAAGAAAAAGAAAATGCCATAAAAGATTTGGATGAAAAAATCAAAATTGCTGATAATTACGGAACTCAAAATGAAGCTTTAGGTTTAAAAGCAAAACGCCAAAGATATCTGCAAGAACTTTCTTCTTTGGAAAAACAGCGTATGTACGGGGGAAGAGTTTTGGGCGATAAAGAAAAGATATTGCACGAAACTTTAAAAGAGAAAATGCCTTTTATATACAAATTGCAATCATTTGTATCAAGAAAAATTTTGGCAAAAATTTCTAAAAAAGTAAATTCTGTTGTAACTTTGAGTGATTCATTGGAGCAATTATCAAATATCAGTAAAAGTGTTGATGAGCTTATGGATATGAATATACCATACGGTGAAAAAAGCAAAAATTATGAAAAATTGACTCAATACTTGAGCAGGGCAAATGTTATTCACTCAAAAATTTCTAAATCATTGAGGTATAAATAAATTTTTATTTTAAATTTTTCTTAATTATTAAATCACAATTTTTTAAAAATTTAGCACCTTCTTTTGATGTTTCAAAAATATCAGCTTGTGATTCCATTGATAAAAAATATTTTTTGACATTATTCTTATCGCCAACATATTTTCTTATGATTTCTTGTTGTTCTGAAGAATAATTTTTTTTAAAATATTTCTTATCAATTTTTTGAATTAAATTTGCACCTAATGTATTTTTTATTTTATCTATCATGTTGACCTCACAGTAATAATATTATGCTGAAATATACTTTTCAAGTTCGACCCCCATTTCTTTACAGATACCTATAATATTTTCCATTGTTTGTTCTTGCATTTTTATGTAATATGGATCTACAAAACGACCATAATCTTTAAATCTATTCACAGCTCTTTGTGCGCAAACATCAATCGGAGTATCAAAATGAACAACTTTGATTGATTTATAACCTAAACCTTTGGCTTTTTCAATAATTTCAATTATTGTTCTTAAACCTGTTGTAGGATATATAATATCGCACCCATTATCCAATGCGGCTGATAATTTTGCTCTGTTTAATGAAGCTGATAGTGTGTGAACAAAACTTGAACCAAATTCTTCATATCCTGGTAATTGTTCTTTGGTAACATCTGCATCTGCAATCAAAAATTGTTTTTGTTCATATCCTATTTTTTTTATATATGTACTTTTCCCTGATGCTGCTCTGCCTGTAACTATAACTAATTGTCTATTTTTCCCGGCTGAACTGATTTCTTGAGAAAATCTTTTTAATATTTCTAAAGTTGTAGAATCTTTTCCTAGTTTGCTACTACTAATTTTTAAATTCCCGGCAACCAAACTTTTTAGTCGGGCTAATATAATATCTTTCGTATCAAATTCGGTTACCATGGCTCCTAAAGCATATTTTAATTCTTCAATATTGTCTATGCCTGCTTGTATAGTCATCTTATTTTTTGGTTTTGCGATGAGAGATAATTTGAAAATTTCAACTTGTTTTCTTATATTTGCTACAATATTCTCAAAATTTAGATTCAAAATTTCTTTCAAATTAGAAAGAGTATTTTTCTCTATTATGCTTTTAACTACGCTATATTCAAAAGTATCTTTACCTATATTTGATTTTGTTGCAATTTGAGATAAGTCGTTAAAATCTTTTTCCCCAATTTTTTTAATTAGGGTCCTTCTATTTGCAATAGTCCAACCGTTACTTACTATTTTGCGTAATACAGAAATATTAGGCATACTATACCTACAACATTATGTTCTACATATATATAAATGTTATTTTTTTTGAATTATTGCTATTTTATTAAAATATATTAACTATTTATTTCATTTACCAAATCTTTGATATGTTTTTTTACCGCCGGAGTAATTATCAAATCCGGTTCTGATGTTACGAAATCATCAAGAGTTGTTATTGCCTGTTTTTTATTTCCGCTTTGTTCCTGCAACAATCCGACCATAACTTTTGCAACAGGATTTTTATCAATTTCACTTTGATATTTTATAAGTTTTTCCTGAGTTTTACCCAATTGTTCATAACACTTGGCAAGATTAGAATAAAATTCAAAATTTAAGCTGTATTGTTTCAGGGCATCTTCAAAACATCCGACCGCCAAATCAGGATATCCGATAGTTAAATATGCTTTCCCTAAATTGTTCATATATATTGCGGTAGATTGAGCTTTCGGATTTAAGCTGATTGCTATTTTAAATTCCTGAATTGCCGCATAATAACATTTTTCTTCCATATAGACTATGCCCATATTATTATGATTCCAGGCATTTTTTTCAGGGTCGATAGTATATGTAACGATAGTTCCCGGCTTTGAAAACACAGGAAGAATTGTCAACAGTAATGCAATTATGATAAATATTTTTCTCATACTACCCTTTTAATAATAAATCTGATTTATTCAAGATTAAATTCAAAACCCTCATAAGCCATATAAACATTCTTATTTTGAGAAGTATATAACTCTTTTATTTTATCAAGTTTTGAATCATCATAGGACGGTTCATAATGGAAAAATACCAGATTTTTGGCATTTGACTGACGCATTGCCTCAATAGCCATTTCATAAGTCGAATGACCAAACCCCTGCTTCGGAGAATGATGATTCAGATAATCTTCCGAAGTGTATTGCGCATCATGAATTAATAAATCGCAATTCTTTGAGAAATTTATAAATTTTTTATCCCCGCCAAGATAACTCTCTTTATCTGTTGCATAAATAAGTGACTTGCCATTATAACTTATTTTATAAACCATAACCCCATCCTGCGGATGAACATATGATTTATAAAAAGTAATCACAACATCACCTTCGGCCGGTGCAAAATTCTCTTTTTTAACAAGTTCCGGAATGCTGTCAGGGTGAATAACTATACAATAATTTTCAGATAAATTATGAATATTTAATTTACATTTAATATCACTCAAGTCTAACGGAAAAGTTTTTCCAAAGACCAAATCGGATAAATTATTTTTCAAATCCGATTTATCACTCCCATCCCCAAAAATATCAATTTGCGCGGTTTTCAAATGCATTGGCTTGAAAAATGTCAGGCCAAGTAAATGATCCTGATGTATATGTGATAGTAATATAGTAGTTTTAACAGGTGTTCTGTTTTCCGTTTCAAGTGCGGAGGCGATATATTTTTCCATTAGCTCATCCCCTGCTTTTACAATTCCGGTACCTGCATCAAGAAAAATCGTATGCCCGCCAGCATTTACTTCTACACAAGAAGTATTTCCGCCATACTGAAGAAACTTTTTGTCTGCTACAGGAAAACTTCCTCTTACACCTCTGAATTTTAATTTAAAATCTGCCATATTATTTCTGCCTTATTTCTTTATTTCATAAATTCCGTTACGCTCATTTTCTTCGCCCGTATATATAGACGATGCGATTACAAGAAGTTTTGCCATTTTTTGAATGGTCTTTTCTCTTGTTTCAAACCATTTCAGTTCAAAAACCGTTTTATCTTTATAATTTTGAACCGTAATTAACCTGAATGCATCCGGATAAGATGCAAGGGCAGGGGTATTTACATATAAAACATTGTCGTGCTGGACAACTCTTGTTGCGTGATAATGTCCCTGAAAAACCCCGATTGGATTTTTATAACTTTCAATCAATCCCATAAGCTGCGATGCGTTTTTTAATCTGTGATTAGGACTTGCAAAAGGTTCTATAATCGGTACGTGCATAAATATTAATGCAGTATCATTTTTTGCTTTATCAAGTTCTTTTTTCAGCCATTTTAGCTGTTTTTCATCAACATAACCCTGAGAGGTTACTTCATTTGTTATAATATCATCCAAAACAATAACTCTGTATCCTTTTTTCGGTACAAACGAATAATACGGGTTATCAAATTTAAAATCAGGATTTGCTTCCCGAATCATTTTTAAATAAACATTTGAAGTCAAATACCCTCCGACACATCTGTCATGATTGCCGAAAGTGAAATACCACGGGTAATTTAATTTTTGAATATGTGGTAAAACAGCTCTTAATTCCTTTTCAAACGGTTTATCAATCAAATCTCCCGTAATCATAACAAAATCAATATCTTTTTGTTCGTTAATTTGGGAAATTGCATCATCAAGAAGCCGTGGAGATTCTCCAATCATTTTGAACGTAGTGTTTGAACCGTTTTCAAGGAAATGTATATCAGATAACTGAACAAATTTCAAAGCGGAAACATTACTGCATGCCTGCAAGCCCCACATCAAAGCAACAGTCATACACAATGTTACAACAGTATTGGCAACTTTTGATAAAAAACTGCCGGATTTTTTACGGTAATATTGCTCTTTCTGATTGCTCATTATTTTTATTTTCCAATAGCTGCTTTGCTTCATTATATTTCATTTCTAAGTATTTATCATCCTTAGTTAGGAGGATTGCACGATCAAAATCTGTCACAGCATTTGAATAATTTCCTAAATCCATATCACACAACCCCATATATTCATAAATTTTTGAGGTCTGAATATCATTTAACAAACTCTCAAAAAGTTTCTTTGCTTCTTTTGGAGAACCTTCTTTATACAAAATTTTTGCTCTGTCAAATTGATATTCAGGACAATCATTAATTTTGATTGCAATCTCATTATCTTCTTTTGCCGCACTTATCATGCCAAGTTCAAATTCGGCTCTTGCTTTCATTGCATAAGCCAAATCATCTTCCGGATTAAATGATAAGTATTTATCAGCAGGATTCAAAACTCCGTTATACTGCCCCATTTCATACAAAACAATTGCAGTCCCAAGATACGCCGGAGCAAAATCGGTTCTTGCTGATGTCGATGCTGAATAAGCATTAAGAGCATTTTTATATTCTTGTTTTTCGCGGTAAAAATTACCCAAATAATAATATGCGAGATAAGAATTTTCCTGTTCTGTCGCTTTTACCAATGTATTCCACTCTTTTGTTTCGTCGCCGACTCTTTTGTACTCCATTGCTTCTCTGACAAGAGGTGAAACATTATCAATAAATGACTTCTTGTCTTTTGAAATTACATGGTTCAATCCTCTTTTCAAATCTGCTGCATGCTTATTTGAAGGATTTATCTGCAATATTTTGTCTAAATACGTCATTGCAGAGTTATAATCTCCCACAACACAATAATTAGCTGCTATATCCAGATAATCATCTTCAATTTCATTTGATAATGCGGGTAAAATCCCTATTGAAACAAAAAGCAATAATAACAAAAATCTTTTCATATTGGTATTATATCATAGATTTGTAAAAATATTAAATTTATGCTACAATTGGCTTGTATTGGATATTTTTTAAGGAGATTTATTATGCGACCGGAAGAGAGAACATTTGTTGCAATCAAACCGGACGGAGTTCAGAGAGGACTAGTCGGGGAAGTAATTAAAAGATTTGAAACCAAAGGGTATAAAGTTACAGCATTAAAAATGCTTCAGGTGACAGATGCTCAGGCAAAAGCGCACTATGCTGAACATGAAGGTAAACCTTTTTATCCCAGACTTATCAGGTATATCCAAAGCGGCCCGATTGTTGCGATGGTTGTTGAAGGATATAATGCAGTTGCTGGTGTAAGACATCTGATGGGTTCTACTGATCCTGACAAAGCAGAAGTTGGGACTATTCGTGCTGATTTTGCTCAGGTTATGGAATATAATGTTGTACATGGCTCAGACAGTGTTGAAAGTGCAGAAAGAGAAATCGCAATTTACTTTGACGAAAAAGAAATTTACGATGAAAGAAAATGCATGTCTGAATTAGTTACGGAATATTTAGATGCTGATTAAGTTATAATCATAAAAGTTCAGTTGGGATGTGCGGAAATTCTTTTTGAATTTCCGCTCTTTCTTCATTATACAGCTTACATGCTTTCTTGCCTGCTTCGTTTGCTTTTATTTCAATAAAGTTTTGCCTGTATTTTTCTCTGTCTTCCGCGACGGTAACATAGGTAGAAATTGAATCAGTATAACTTTGAGCTTCTTTTTTCAATGATTTTGGCAAATCTCTGAATAGATTGTATATTTTTGCTTCCCATTCGCTTGTTCCGCCTTTTGTATTCCTTGCATGCAAATAATATTGCCATCCGTGTTCAACCTCATGGCGTGCTGTTGTGCATACTTCGGATTTAGTTTTATATTTATGTGTCCGAAGAAAATTGACTGAACCATCATTTGGATCAAATAATGCCTTTGTAAGTTCTTCTGAATCATTTTTTGGTCTGTAATCCGAATTTATTATTATTCTCTTGTTTTTCAACCCGCGTTCAATTAAAAATCTTTGAGTAAGTGCTTCCTTAGAATCATCAATACTCAATGCTCGAATTCCCAAAAATGAATCATTTTGGGGAAGCTTTGTCCCCTGTGTATAAATGCGCTTCGGATTTACACTGTTACCATTAAATGTATTTACCCTGAATTCCAAAATTTTTTTTGCTGCATCTGAGATCCTGCCTGAAATAATATGCGGAAACTCAGTAAATGTATGAATCTCATTTTGTGGTTTTAGCAGATTCCTTTGCATTACCTGAGTTAAAATTTTATTGCCGGTAACAATATTTTCACTCAAATGATTAGTTAAAAATTTTACCGGGGTCCAAAAAAGAATTCTGCTATAACCGGATAAAACAGATTGTATATGAGTATCTTTTAAACTTCTTGCCAGGGTATATTCTTTTATATGAGTCGATGTTACAAATTCATCTTCGCCAATTATACTGTAATTTTTTGTGTAAACCCTGTTTCTGAATGGTTTGTCAGAATAATTAAATACACGTTCAATTATATTTCCGTCTGAATCCCTGAATGTTGTAATTATGCGTTTAATGTTTTTGCTGTTTTTTGCCCCTAAAATAACCTCATCAACCGTTCTGGCAGATTGATTAATAAGTCGCAAAGTATCCCCGTTATATTTGTGATACGGTAGATTTGTTATCTTTGAAATTAAATAATATCCACTTGTCATGGATATATTAAAAGCAATAAAAATATTTTTTGCTACTGACTAAAACGGTTTAGTCTGATTCAGTTTAGCTCTCAGATCTCTGAATCTTGCTATATCTTCCTGAGTTTTACCTGAATCTCTGAACACTGCCTGAGTAGTAGGATGAACCATTAAAACGTAATCCATATGGATTTCCAAAAAATTATATCTTCTTGGAGACTGATTCCCTGTACGTGGGTCTATTTCAGAATTTGTTAAAGCCAAAAATCTTCTTTCTCTGTCATTTAAAAGATCTGTCAACTCTCTGTTTGTATTTGTGTATTTTGAAACATGGACAACACCTTTTATATCGTGATCAGATGTTAAAATTGTTACCTCTATTGGAACTGTATCATTATTTTTAGCCATATAATCCCTCTTTTCTAAGACTAGT
>CACXAK010000036.1 GCA_902765655.1 uncultured bacterium
ATTGCACAACTTACAGAACACCTTAAATCAAACAAAAAAGACTTTGCAACAAAAAGAGGTCTTTTGATGATGGTCGGTAAAAGAAAGAAACTTCTTTCTTATGTAAAATCAAAGAATCTTGACGAATACAGAGATTTGATTAAAAAGTTAAAAATCAGAGGTTAATCTCAAAAAAAATCGGCTTGAAAAAGTCGATTTTTTTTTGCACAATAAAATTATGAAATCATTAAAATCAAACAGACTTCATATTGGTATTTTTGGGAAAACGAATGTAGGAAAGTCTTCTCTTTTAAATAAAATTACGGGACAAGATGTTGCTGTTGTATCGGATATAGCCGGTACTACAACTGATGTTGTTGAAAAATCAATGGAGCTATTGCCTATTGGATCTGTTGTTTTGTTAGATAGTGCAGGGACAGATGATAATACAATTTTGGGTGCTCAAAGATTAGAAAAAACTTTAAAAATTCTTAATAGAATTGATGTTGCGGTTTTGGTATGTGATTATAGCGGGTTAAATGAATATGACGAATCTTTAATGTCGAAATTCAGAGAATTAAAGATTCCGTTTATAATAATTATCAATAAATCTGATATCAAAAACATTTCTGAAGAAGGTTTAGTAAACATAAAAAAGCATTGCGAAAATATTTTGGAAACTTCTGTCAATACGGATAATGATATTGTTTATAAATTTAAATCCGAATTATTAAAACTTTTACCTGAAGATTTTGTTAATACTCCAAAAATTGTCGGAGATATCGTCCCGGAAGGCAGTACTGTTATCTTGGTTATTCCTATTGATAAAGAGGCCCCAAAAGGAAGAATTATTTTGCCTCAGGTGCAAACATTAAGGGATTTGCTTGATAGTGGTTGTGTCACTTTAGCTGTCAGAGACAGCGAATTAAAAATGGCACTTGATAATCTGAAAACTCCTCCTTCTCTCGTCATAACGGACTCTCAGGCATTTAAAAAGGTTAATGAAATTGTACCTGAAGATATTATGTTAACTTCTTTTTCGATTTTATTTGCGAGATTAAAAGGGGATTTAGATGCTTTTGTCGAGGGTGCGAAAACTATAGATAAATTGCAGGACGGCGATAAAGTCTTAATTCTGGAAAGCTGTACCCATCATGCAATAGAGGATGATATTGGCAGGGTGAAAATCCCGAATCTTTTAAGAAAAAGAACCGGAAAGAATCTGGTTATTGAGCATTTTTCGGGACATGATTTCCCTGATATATCTGATTATCGGCTCGTAATTCATTGTGGGGGCTGTATGACAAATCGTAAGGAAATATTGTTTGGGCGTGCAGTAAAGATATTTTTTTACAAATAATATTAACCTAATATGATGCTGCCACCTTTGCGAATAAAGTCATCATCGTCAAAGTATTGACGTAATAATTTTGTTGTTGTTATTTCTTCGAAGCTTTTCTGCAATAAATCATCTACAAAATTATTGATTTCTTGGTCATTACTTATTCTTGAGTCGTATGACTTAATGGTTGCTGTGCCGTGGTCTGTTGCTACGTTTTTTTCGTATCTAAAATTATTAGGGTTAGTTCTGTCTAATAGTATATTTTGCTTGATTTTTCCATTGTCATGTTCTATCAGCAATGCAGGAAATGTCTGTGAATATACCGGTTTTAAGGTTACAACTTCCTTTTTATTTTTGCATATATATTTTGGAGGGAAATCTTTAAGCCCTTGTTTTTTCAGGTCTTTCCATTCTCTGTCAATGCACTCATTGACTGCAGCCATAAGTTTTGCTGTTTTTCTTGAAACTCTTCCTCTGTCTGCCATAAGGATGTTGTCAAATGATGTGTATCCTTTAAAATTGATTGTATTGTTGTAATTTTGACTACAAAAGTTTACTGATTGCATATTAAACTCCTTTTTTATATATAAGTGCCACCAAAAAATAATTTGCTACTTTTTCTTAAAACTTGAATAAAAGTTTTGTTTGTTATAAATTGCATGTGTAAATAAGAGTATATGTGAGGGTTGACCTCACCCCTGCCCCCTCGCCTGAGGGTGAGGGGAATAAAGTAAAAGAAGGAGAAGTCAAAAATGGCTGAAAGAAAATTAGTCGGAACGAACGAAATGTTCAAAAAAGCATTAGCTGGCGGATATGCTATCGGTGCTTACAATGTTAACAACATGGAAATTTTGCAAGGTATTGCAGAAGCTGCTGAAGAAACTCAATCACCTATCATTTTACAGGTATCAGCTGGCGCAAGAAAATATGCAAATCAAACTTATCTTATCAAGTTAGTTGAAGCTGCATTGGCTACAACTACTGTACCTATTGCTTTACACTTGGATCATGGTGCTGATTTCGAAATTTGTAAAGCTTGTATCGACGGCGGATTTTCATCTGTTATGATCGATGGATCAAGATTCCCGTTTGAAGAAAATGTAAGAGTTACAAAACAAGTTGTTGATTACGCTCACGAAAGAGGAGTTTCAGTTGAAGCTGAATTGGGCAAATTAGCAGGTGTTGAAGATGATGTAAATGTAGATGCAAAAGATGCTAAATATACAAATGTAAAAGAAGCTGTTGAATTTGTAAAACAAACAGGTTGTGATTCTTTGGCAATCGCTATCGGTACTTCTCACGGTGCATACAAATTCAAAGGTGAAGCAAAATTAGACTTTGAACGCCTTAAAGAAATCAAAGATGCATTAAAAGAAGCTGGTTTTGGAGATTATCCAATCGTTCTTCACGGTTCATCTTCAGTTCCTAAAGAATTTGTTGAAAAATGTAATAAATTTGGCGGCAATTTGCCTGATGCTCAAGGTGTTCCTGAAGAAATGCTTAATTATGCTTCAAAACACGGCGTTGCAAAAATTAATATCGATACAGATTTAAGACTTGCAATGACTTCAACAATCAGAGAATTCTTTATTGAACACCCTGAAAAATTTGACCCGAGAGAATATATGGGCCCTGGCAGAACTGCTGTTAAAGAAATGGTTATGCACAAAATGCGTGACGTTTTAGGCACTGCAGGTCACGCTCAAGACTAATAAGATTCAAAAGCAAATAAAAAAGACCGTTTCATTTGAAACGGCCTTTTTTGTATAAAATATTTTTAAACTACGACATCAAAACATGTATTCCAAGCTTTTTCTGCGTCTGCAGGATCAAGTGCTAATTTTTCTTCAATATATGCCATAGTATTTGCGGCTCTTGGTACGCAATCTTCACCTCTGTAGAATACGCCTTCTAAAAGTCTTCCATGTTTAATTCTGAAAAAATCAATAGCTCTGTCGTTAGGGTCCCCAAGTATTTTTACGCTTGACCCGTCTTTTAATCTGACACTGCCAATCCCTCTGCCAATAGATTTTGCATAATCAACCATTTTGAAACCTAATTTAATTCCGTCCATATATATCTCCTTTTTTTTGTTTATAATTCTTCTGAAATTATATTTTGCTATTTATTTAATAAAAATTTACACAATATAATTCACATAATTCATTATGCTAAAATTAATTTATGATTTATTTTTATTATGGTGATGAAGAATTTAATATATCTGCGGAAATCAGAAAATTGAAATCTAAACTTGATAAAAACTTTTTGGAGATGAGTTATAGAGAATTTGACAATCCGAAATTTCCTGATTTAATGGTTGCGATTTCTACTCAGCCGATGATGTTTGGTAAAATGCTTATCGTTATTAATTGTGAAAAATATTTTAAAACATCAAAAAAGGATTCTGAAGCTGAGGGATCGTTTGATGATTCACAGATAAAGCAGATTGAAAAATCGCTGGAAACTGTCAATGAAAATTTAGATATTGTTTTTAGAGCTTATACTCCTTATGACCCCAAAAAGAAAAATACGGTTGATAAAAGAAAGAAAATTTTTAAAGTATTATCCAAATATACCTCTCAGGAATTTAATCAAATCCCTGCTTATAAAACTGCGGAACTTGAAACATGGATTAAAAATCAGGCAAAATTACATGATTTAAAAATTAATCCGGATGCCGTTTCATTATTGTTATTGCAGGTTGGTTCAAATTTAAGAATGCTGGATTCTGAGCTTGAAAAGCTGAAAGTCTTTTCAAAAGATAAACCTGCAACAAAAGAGATGGTAAAGGAAATTTGTGTTTCGAATGAAGATTTGTTTGCATTTTTGGATTCTGTTGTGTCAGGAGCCAAAGCAAAGGCACTTGAACAATATGGCAAGCTTATCTCAACCCGTTATCCTCTGTCGATACTTGCTACATTACATTCGAATTTAAAGGATAAAATATTTTTAAAAGCAAACAGTTCCAAATATTCTCAGGATGAAATTGCAAAAATGATTGGGATGCATCCTTACAGGGTCAAGTTAGAACTTCAAAAACTAAAGCAGGTTCCTTTAAAAAATCTGGTTAAATTAAAAGAAAATTTGACAGATGCAGAATTTAAAATTAAATCAGGTCAGTCTGATCTTGCGCCTGAAAGGGAGATAGAATATGCAATATTACGATAATTCTATATTTCAAAAGCTCCCTGAACTTGTTAGTTATTTCAAAACAGGTATACTTGATGACAATAAAAATATTGGTCACTGTATTTTATTTTGGGGTGCTGATATTCAAAGTCAATGTGCATTGGCACTCGAAATTGCGAGATTATTAAATTGCAAAGAATCCGGCGAAGAAAATTGTGACTGCTTAAATTGCAGGTGGGTAAGAGAGCAAACTCATCCGGCTGTAAAAATTTATACACGGCTTGATTATAAAGAGGTTCCGGAGTCTCCTTCGGATGATGAATCAGGCTCAGGCGGGAAGAAAAATATCAATGTCGCACAGGCAAGGGGAATTATATCTGAACTTGCTGTTACAAGTGATTATCACAGAGTTTATATTTTTTGTGACAGGGATGAAGACGGGAATTTGCTTCCTCTTAACAAAATAAATTTCCCGGAAGTTACATCTAATGCTTTGTTAAAAACTTTTGAAGAACCTCCGCAAAATACGACGTTTGTATTTTTAACCAATGATAAAAGTGATGTGATATCAACGGTAGTATCCCGAGCGCAGTCATTTTTTGTTCCGTCCGCCAATAGTAATATTCAGGATTCTGATTTGGTTGAGAATTTTATGAATAATTACTGGAGTATTGAAAGAAATAGTGTTCTTGAATTTGAGAATGATTTGCTGCAGTTGGTTGATGAAAACGGGATTGTTGAAGTTTTTGAACAAATGCAGAATTATATGTTTACAGTTATGAAATCGAATTTCGATAACAAGGTTTTGTTCCACAGATTACTAAGAGATATAGAGTATGTAGAGGTTGCGAAACGCCAGGCAACCCTCACCCCGCCCATGAATGATGCAACAATATGTGCAAATCTGGCATTTAAAATGATTTTGGAGTAAGATTATAGAATAATTAAAGGAGAGCAAATGGATATAAAAATGATAGTTGAACTTGTGGCTGTTATATTAGGAGCTTATATTATCGGCTCAATTCCAACCGGATATATAGTCGTAAAATTATTTACGGGACAAGATATCAGAACAATCGGCTCCGGCTCAACAGGTGCTACAAACGTTAAACGTGTTATGGGCAAAAAGTGGTTTTTTATCGTGCTTTTATTAGATGCGTTTAAAGGCGCATTACCCGTAATTTTGTCTTATTTGTTTGCTGCTTCTTTTAAAGAAATTGGTTTATTGCCTGTATTGGCTGCTATATTTGTAATTTTAGGCCACAGTAAATCAATATTTTTGGGTTTTACCGGCGGAAAATCCGTTGCTTCAGGGGTTGGCACGTTACTTGCGCTTAATTGGCAGGCAGGACTTTTGATTGCATTAATTTGGGCTGTTGTAACGTGGTTTTCAAGATATGTTTCTTTGGGTTCGATTGTTGCTCTTGCGCTTGCACCGTTATTAATGTGGTTTTTAAATTCTCCGATTGCATACGTAATATATGCTTTTATTGCGGCTGTTTATGTCATATATTTGCACAGAGAAAATATAAAACGGCTTATCGCAGGGAATGAAAATAAAGTAAGATAGTTATTTATTCTTAAGCAATCCGACAAAAGTTTCAGCCCATTCGTTAAGGTACGGATATCTGTCTTTATGCCAGTGATGGTCAATTAGTTCCTGTAAATTGTCTTTGATTGTGCCGATATTATTAAGCCGTTCATATATATAAGAGTACATTCCTGTTCTGTCCGCGCCTTCTTTGCAGTGGACGTGAACTTTTCCCCCGCAATCTTTTACGCTGTCAATAATGTCTAAAAATCTTCCGATATTTTCTTGTTTAGGGTACTTTGATATTGAGGGGATATTGTGGTAATTCATTCCGAGTTCTTTGACGTATTGCCCCTCTTCAAAGTCAATTGCCGGAATATTCATTGTCCGAAGATTTATAATATCTGTCACCCCATGTCTTTTAAGCCAACGCAAATTACTTTTTGTGGGTTGTGCTGAGCGTGACAAATATTTGTCAATGTTTTTATAGTTATAAGGTTTAAAAGATATTTTAAACATATACACTCCTGTTAATTTGTATATAAGCATAAAAAATTTTTTTTTGCTATTATGTTAAAGTTAAATAAAAGGATTTTTTATGGCGATTCAACCGGTAAATAGTGTAAAAACGAATACTTATAACAAATATAATCTTGTAAAATACACGGGCTATGGTGCGTTAGGGTTTGGTGCAGTGTCTGTAATCCAGGCATCAAGACATAAAATTAAATCTCATAAATTTTTTGCCGGTCTGTCAATTTTATCTGCGCTTGCTCACGTCGGGATTATTGAATATTTTAAACATAAAAAATAAACACCCTGTAATTTACAAGGTGTTTATTTTTATTAACGTTTGATAAAATTAGCTTAATTGAACTGTAACAGATTTTGGTTTTTGAGTATAAGTAATTTTATCTTCTCTTGATAACCAACCAAGTCCCATGTATGTGAAGTTGTCATCTAAATCCATATCTTTTCTTAATTTATTGATTGTAACTTCACCTCTGCTTGATAAATAGTTGTAAATTTTGCCTGCAGATTCAATAATTTGTTGTTGCATTTCTTTTGATTCTTTTTTGCTAGATGTAAACATGTTTTTGCCTCCTTTTTTTATAATTTTATCTTACAACTTTTAAAAAAATAATCAATCATTAATTTTTTAATTTATTTAGAAGCTTTTAATATCAGGTGTTTTAGGGCTTAATATTTCTAAACTTTCTATAATTTTATAATATAAATTTTAAAAAATATCATCATTTTAGTGTATTTTTTTTGAAAATTTTAGTATTTTTATTAAAAATAAATAAATATATTCAAAAAATACGAATTTTTTGACGAAAATTTTTTATTTTTAAATTTTAAAACCTTTGTTATCAGTGTATTTACGATCAAATTTTAGATTAAAATTTTGTTAAAATTTTGTTTTGTAAAAATAAAACGGAAAAGAAATTAATCTTTTCCGTTTCTCACATATTTTACTTGTTAGGTATAAATTATTACTTAGCAAGTTTTTTGATAGCAAGTGCTAATCTTGATTTTTTTCTTGCAGCTGTATTTTTATGTAAAATACCTTTTACAACTGCCTTGTCACAAAGCTGGTAAACTTTTGATAAAGCTGTGTTTAAAGCATCTTTATCTTTGCCGTTTGCAAGTTCAAGAACTTTTTTTACGGCAGTTTTGATAGAAGATTTCCATGCTACGTTTTTAAGTCTGTTTTTTTCAGCGACTAACACTCTTTTTTTAGCAGATTTAATATTTGCCATTTGTTTTTCCTTTCAAATTTTGTGCGGTTAATGACTCCGCAGCTACTCATTTGAGGATGTGAGTATGAGTATTAAAACTCAAAAAAAAAATTTTTGCAACTGCTTTTGAAAATTAACATTATTTAACCAAATATTTGCATATAATTATGTTTATTGTATATTATTGTTGGTTACACTGGCTTGATAGGTTTTGCCCTAGTCGGAGATAATTCCCGATGGAGCAGTGTTTCCCGTAGTACAATACATTTAAACAAAAAGGAGAAAAAAGATGCCAACCGCTTCAATGATTGAACTTTTGGAATCAGGTGTACACTTCGGTCACCAAACACAAAGATGGAACCCTAAAATGAAACCGTATATCTACGGTGCAAGAAACGGAATCTATGTTATTGATTTAAGAAAAACTACTGTTTTATTAGACGAAGCATATGAATTAGTCAGAGATTGTGCAGCAAAAGGAAGAAATATTCTTTTTGTAGGTACAAAAAAACAAGCTGCTGAAGTTGTTGAAACTGAAGCAAAAAGATCAGGTGCATACTATATCAACAGACGCTGGTTGGGTGGTATGCTTACTAATTTTGAAACTATAAGAGGTAGAGTTAACAAATTAAAAGAATTAGAAGAATTTATTGCAAACGGTTATGCTGATAAACTTCCTAAAAAAGAAGTTGCTCAAATTAACAGACAGGTTGCTAAATTGTCTAAAACTCTCGGTGGTATCAAAGAGATGAGAGGTTTACCTGAACTTATTTTTGTTATTGATCAGGAAAAAGAAGATATTGCTATTAAAGAGGCAAATAAATTAGGTATTCCTGTAATTTGCTTAGCTGATACAAATGCTAATCCTGACGGAATTGATAAAATTATTCCTGGGAATGACGATGCAATTCGTTCAATTCAATTGATTACTTCAAAACTTGCTGATGCTGTTTTGGAAGGAAAACAATTAAGAGAAAACAAAGCTGCTGAAGCAAAGAAAATTCAAAAAATTTCAGCTGAAGATGCCGGTGTTTCCGAAGAAGTAAAGGTAGAAGAATAAAAGTAGGCAGGTATATAAGTAGTAAAGTAGATAAGTTCATTTCGTAATATAAAATTTGAAACATACTTATCTACTTATATACTTTAAATAAGGAGAATTATAAAATGACAATTACAGCTCAAATGGTAAAAGAACTTCGTGATAAAACAGGTGCAGGTATGATGGATGCCAAAAAAGCTCTTGTTGAAGCCGATGGTGATATGGAAAAAGCATCAGAAATTTTACGTCAAAAAGGTATAGCTTCTGCCGATAAAAAAATGGGCAGAATTGCTGCAGAAGGCCGTGTAGAATCTTTTGTTGATGCTAATGGCGGAGCGATGATTGAAGTTAACTGTGAAACAGACTTCGTTGCTAAAAATGATGAATTTAAACAATTAGCAGCAGGTTTGGCTCAAAATGTTCAGGAACAAAAGCCGGCTGATGTTGATGCATTATTGGGCTTGACCTGCAAACAATGCGGCAAAGTTATTGCTGACGCTTTGAAAGAAAAAATCGCTTCAATTGGTGAAAAAATTACAGTAAGAAGATTTGTAAGATATGAAGGTAATGTTGCTACATATATTCATAATGGTAAAATCGGTGTTTTATTGCACACAGATGCTAAAAATGATGAGTTAGCAAATGATTTATGCTTACATATTGCTTCTTGCGCTCCTCAATTCGTTTCAAGAGATCAGATTCCTCAATCTGTTATTGATGAAGAAACAAGAATTGAAATGGGTAAAGAGGATTTACTTAAAAAACCTGAAGCAATCAGAGGCAAAATTGTTGAAGGTCGTATTAACAAATTGATGGCTGAAAGATGCCTTTTAGATCAGCCATTTGTTAAAGATCCTAACCAAACTGTTGCTCAGCTTATCGAAGGTAAAATGAAAGTTTTGGCTTTCACCAGATATGAACTTGGTGAAGGGCTTGAAAAACGTCAGGATAACTTCGCTGAAGAAGTAATGAGCCAATTAGGTTAATTGCAAAATAAAAAATATTATACGCAAAAAGAGGTGCATATTGTGCCTCTTTTTTGTTG
>CACXAK010000037.1 GCA_902765655.1 uncultured bacterium
CCGAAATTGAAGAAGTAAAAAACATATCGACATAAATATGAATTTGTCCGACAGTTGAACTCAGCACCGCAGGAAAAAGAAGCTCGCCAATTTCCTTAAAATGCGGGTTATTTACAAATTCAAAATTCGGTTTTAATTTGTACCCGAGTTTTTTTATATTCGGATATTGAATTACAAGCTGCAAAACAGCACCAATTGTAGTTGCCCAGGCAAGGGCGTAGCCTTTTTGATCATTTGGAACGGCAATAACAATGCCTATTATTGCTAAAGACATAATTATCGGGGACAAATTGGGCAGCATAAACTGTTTATAAATAATCAAAATCCCGTAATAAATTCCGACAATCCCGCCAATAACAAGCAAAGGAGTCATAATCTGCAAATGAACGGATGCAAGATGAATCATTTGCTCTGATCCGCCCGAAATTATCAGCCCCATAATTTGTCTCGGGAAAATATACATCAATACAGAAAGCAAAACGAAAAATATTATCGTAGCGGTCATGAATGTTGAATATAACTTATTCACGACTTCCGACGGCTTTTCCTTTAAACTCGGTATCAGCTTTGAAAAAATTGCAACCGTAGCACTGTGAAAAGGTCCTCCGACTCCTCCAAGCAGAATTAAAGACAATGACGGAATCTGATATGCGTAATAATAAGCATCTGAAACCATAGACGCACCATAATAATTCGCAATAACAATGTCACGAACAAAGCCGATTAATTTACTTACTATCGTAACAACCATTATTATCCACGCCGCTTTTAAAACGCTCGGAGTTTTATCTGTCTGCTCGGTCATCGCACCCTGCCAATTCTATATACATTCTCAGCATCCCCGTATTACCCGTATATGACGGATAACTAAATACTATCTTATTCAGACCGTTTTGTAAATATTGTGACAAGTCAATACGGTTATAACGCTCTTTTTTATTTAATCTAATTGCCTCATAAATCCCGTTTATTGTCAGATCAACATAATCAAACTTGTACCTGTTATCAACAACGAGCGTCCCTTTCGAATCTTTTGAATAAAAAACCTGAGATACTTTGTTATCGGGAGATTTAGAACCTAAATTAAACGGCTCTGTCGAAAGTGTAATTCCCTGATAATAATGCTTTAAAATCTCATCATAAGATTTATGCAGATGTGTCGCCATATAACCGGCACCGTATTGACTCATTCCGACACCATGCCCGTATCCGCCGCCATATATTTTAATTTTAGTTAAATTTTCACTTTCATCAAATTCCTGTTTAATCACAAAATTTGCACTCGGCAGGGCTTTTCCGTTTACGGTGAATAAACGTCTTATCACAAGTTCTTTTTCGACTGTATAATTTTTATCTTCGGTTTGAATTTCGAGTTTCATAATTTTGCCTGAAACTCCTCTTTCTAAAACTTTAAGGCCCTTAATTTGCCCGATAATTTCACCATTTTGAACTGCAGGATGAACAAAACCGGCTGCACTTTGCGCAGCAATATGATTTTGAACTTCATTTTGCAGTTCTTCCTGAGTCCATTCTCTTTCCCACCTAAAATACGACGATTTATTATCAAAAGACTTTGGTTTTGATTTATAAAACTTTTCAGCAGCTTCATCATCACGTAAAATCCCAAAATCTTCGTAATCGGGAACCCCTGTCAGATATGGCTTCGGTTTTGCAGGAAATATTCTTGTCTGGGGATCAGAAAATGCATTTTCATAACTTTCCGTATAACCGCCCGCAGTAGATGAATACAATGCAAGAATCAAGTCCCAATTATAAATCGCGACTATTCCTTTTGTTTCTTCAACTGCCTGATTTGATAATTCTTTTTCGGTATTCGCCCCAAAATAAACCTGACTTGCAACAGAATCCACAACATCATAATTCGGATTTGATTTTACTCTCGGCGATAATACATAATTTCTTGCTGCAACAGCTTGCGCCTTTAAGGCTTCTAAGCCAAAATGAACAGGCATTTCATTTGGAACAACTCCTTTTAAATATTCTTCAACACCCAGCAAATTTACAATATTAAAATATCCCTCTTTTGGGCATACAAGCTTTATCTGTCCCCTGTACAGAGCATCTTTGCCTGCGCGTTTGAGGTCTTTTATCCCAATAAATCCATACTCACTTTTGAATATAACCGGCCCTGATACTTTTGCTACATCGTTACCTTCACTGTCTTTGATAACGAAAATTTTGTCAACCATATATATATCAATCTGATTATTGGCATCAAATGTATTTATATAAGTATTGTTATTGTATATTTCATATTCTCCGGTTGCGTATATGGAAACCTTATCCCATAAATAATTTGAAAAATTTTGATTCCCGATTCCGACACGCACCATTTTACCGGGAGTATTGTTCTGTGTTTTGAATGAATTTACAATCTGACTTATATCCGAATTGTTGTTAAAAGAAAATGCCATTGACTGACATATTCCCAAAAGCAACAATCCCAAAATTAATCCCAATTTTTTCATAAGATTATTATATAACAAAATCGGTATTTGTTGTTTTACACAATTAAATTGCGTAACGTTTTATGAACGTATTTTTGCATAAAAAAAAGCTATGTACATGAGGTGCATAGCTGTTGATTAGGGATATGTGTATCTTAGTCTCTAAGGAGTATATTGTTATGTTAACATTTTATTTTTATTTGAAATCATACAAACTGATGATATTTTATTGTTTTGCCATAAATTTATAAATTTGCTATAATATTTATACAAATGGAGATTTTATAATGAAAAAGATTATTTCAGCGTTATTAGCAGTTTTAATATGTACAAGTGCAGTTTTTGCGGCAGAATATACAAAATTTTCAAGAAAATTTATACGTCACATAAAAGATTGCGATGCCTATGAAGAAACTGTAACATCTGTATTTGAAGATGAAACTTTTAAAACAACAAGAAAAATACACGGCTGGAAAAACGGTTTTTGCCGTTACAGTGAAACTATAATTTCTGCAAGGGGTGCATACAAATTAGATTGCGGATTTACCGAAATTCAGCTTGATGATTTATATGAGGCAATGAAAGATCGTTCTAAAAAAGCCGAGAAATATACTCTTGATATTTATAGCGAAATAAAAAATCCAAAAACAGGCGAAACAGAATACATAAAAGACGGAACAACCGAAATTAAGGGGAACAAATCTTATGTTGTGTGGGCTAAATACCAAAATAATCCGTTTTTCTGTAAGCCATCCGATATTTCAACTGAAAAAAATAAAGTCAATCAAAAGTAAAATTAACTCTGCAAGGTGTTTTCTATTTTGAAAATATCCAGGTTCCTTTAGATGTCGTTTTTATGACTGTTTTTCCGTTTTGATTTTTTTGATTTTTGACTTGCGTGTTGTTTTGGTAGTTTGTGAGATATTGCTGGAGTTGTCTTTTTTCTTCCTTTGAAACTTTTTTTTTTGCGCAATTTTTACATTTTTAGATCGATTCGCACTGTTAAATGCGCTTGCCATGAGTGTAGTTGTATATACCGGAGTAGTATGCGCATAATCAAACAAAATAACCCCGTTTGCATTCATTTTTCTTGTTTCAAAAATTTGTCTGATTAAGTCTTCACTTGCACCGCCCATAAATGTTACAAAAAGCCCTGCATAAAGTTCTGTATTTGAAGATTTTACATTCATAACATCATTCATCATAGATGCAAGCATTTTTGAATCATACGTCAGAAAAAGAGGGGTAAACCCATCAATATAACCGTTTGAAGACCAGCTCCTCCAATCCTGCTGCTTTGTTGAAAGGGCAGAAGCAAGATCAGGAAAAATAACAGCACTAATATAAGTTTTATTTTCTTTTCCTAATTCTCCGACTTTACGAACAAAATTTGTAATAATATTTCTGCGATAAACATTCCAATCGTACCAATATGCATCTGAAATCGTAAGTTCAACAGGATCTTTCCCGTATGATGATTTAAAATCATTTCTTGCATATTCGCTAAAGCCCCAGGCAGCCATATCATTACGGGGATTTGAATTAGGATACCTTATATAATCCAAATTTATTCCATCAGGGTGATATTCACTGATAATTTCCGATATCAGTTCAAGTAAAAATTCCTGCACATTCTGATTTGCAGGATCAAGGAAATATCCGTTATGCTCTGATGCCGACATTGTAGCACCTTCACAATCAGCACATTTTTTTGTTTTATTACCCCATTCCGGGTGTTGAGCAAGAATACTTGTCGGGTTTGATTTTGGATTTTGGTTGCCTACGTAAAACGACTGAAACCAGGTGTGAACTTTAATTCCACGTTTATGGGCTTCTTCTACCCAAATTTTGAGAGGATCAATTCCTTCAAATATCTCATTTTGAACTGTAAAACCATACTTATTCATAGTTTTACTCGGAAATATTGTTTTCCCGTGGTAATATGTTTCAAGAAAAACATTATTAAAACCGTTATCTCTAAGTTTATCAAGAGTCGTTATTATTTGTTCCTGAGTTGTTTCAGTAGGACGAACCCATACCCCTTTTAATTCTTTTTCCAAATACGGCAGAGAAGTTTTGATAGCCATATTCCCTTCATTAATAGCTTCCTGAGAATATTGCTTTAATACAGGCAAATTGTTCTTTGAATTTTGTGCCAATTGAAGGTATTTTTTCGCATTTTTTATATGCTCTTCTGCCAAAGCAGAATTATAATTGTTGTTTGTTTGTTTATAAAAATCAATTATAGAGAGTGCCTCGTCTATTTTTGTCTGTGCATCATAGGTATAACTTTCTGAAGTTGTATATACGGTAATTGTTCTGTTTTCGACATCAACATAAACTTTTGAGCCGATTGTAATATTTTGGCTTATCCAGGTTTTAGCACTTCCATGACCGCTGATTACAATTCCGTCTTTTGGAATTGCCGAATCCGCTCCGGAAAGAGATGTTACAATATTGTCCGTAACAATTGCTTCTGTTCCGAATTCATTTGTTCCGGTATGTTCTCCGTAATTTGAAGTATAAACGACAAGCTTGTTAGGACCACGTCCGCCGGGATAATAACTTGTTGTCGATGCAGGATCTATAAGATCTATTTTTCTTGTTATTTGTCTGAAGATTACATCTCCGGGATTTATACTTAACGGAGTGAATACTTTCAGAGGAGGCTGTTGTTCTTCTTCTACATAAAATTGCATATTTTCAGGGGGGTACAACATATCATTGACATCATCCGCAAATGCGGGAGTAAATGTCAGTGATAAAGCAAATAATATTGTCAGTATTTTATTTTGACTCATTTAATTGTGTACTCTCCTTTTGTAATAACCTGATTTTTCATATTCCTTAACTGCTGACCGGTTTATTTTCTCTTTTAATTCCTGGTCTTTTGGATTAAGTTCCAGGCTTGCATTATAATAAAAATTTGCTCTTTTAACATCTGCGAATCTTTCGTATATATGTCCTATTTTTTTATAAAGTTCTGCATCTGCCGTCTTCCCATATAAGAGTGACTTCTGATAAAATTCAAGCGCTTTTTGATATTGTCCTCTTGTGTAGTAAAATTCGCCGAAATAATAATTCGCATCCGAATTTTTACTCTCTAAAGCTAAAGCCCTGCCAAAATATGCTTTTGCATATAAATCTTTTCCCTGTAAATCATATATCCTGCCAAGTTGTATACAAGGATATGGATCAGACTTATTAATGTTTGCCAGAACATAATACTGCGCCGATGCTTTTTCCAAATTGTCATTTTTTTCTTCTTCAGATTCTGCATTTATCGCAATTTTGAAAAATTTATCAGCAGTATTCTTTGTTGCTTCTGTATTAAATTTTGAATAATCAACGTTCAGACTTTTTTCATCATCAGCCAAGGTACCTGCCAAGCAACAATTTGTTGCGACTAAAAATATCAGTAATACAACGGCTGATACGATTTTATAAATCTGTCGCACGCGGTTCCGGATTGTTATCATGATGGTAGAATGAATAGTCATCTATTGCTGGATCAAGGTAAGCGTGGAATTTATGCCACCATCTCACCGGGGCCTTAGACTTTTTCAGCTTTACTTCTTCACTGCTGTAAAATTCTTCCCCAAGTGCTCTCGCTCTGCTTACATTCACCGTGTCATATATTTGCTTTGAATATCCGTTATTTTGGAGATATTCCTGAGACATTGTTTTATCTACGGATATTGCTGCATTTGACTGCAAACAGACAGATAAAACAACAGCTGCAATAAGTAATAATTTTATTTTCATAGGCACCTCTTTAGATTATTATAATGTTTTTTATACAATGGTACAAGTATATTATAAATTGTTTACAATATTTTAGCATAGATTATTTGTATGATTAATTTATGCTAATATTATTTTATGAATTTGGTTGTAAGCAAAGATTTTAATATATTAAACGGGCAGATAGAAATCCCGTCTGACAAATCGCTATCTCACAGAGCAATTATTTTTTCATCTTTGGCAAAAGGGAAATCAGTAATTTATAATTTTTCAAAAGGAAAAGATCCTATATCTTCTCTTAATATTTGTAAAAGTTTAGGAGTTGATATAGAACAAAATGATTCTGTAATTACTGTAAATTCAAACGGGGAATTCAATAAACCATCATCCGCGCTTGACTGTGGAAACTCAGGTACAACAATGCGTCTTATGGCAGGGATTTTGGCAGGACAAAACTTTGATTCCGTTTTAAAAGGGGATGAAAGTCTTTCAAAACGACCGATGAAAAGAATTGTTGAACCTTTATCTTTAATGGGTGCAGACATCAACAGTGATAGTTTTCATTCTCCTTTGAATATTCGGGGGGCAAATCTTCACGGTATAAATTATGAATCTGCAATAGCTTCGGCACAAGTAAAATCGTGTGTTTTGCTTGCCGGCTTATTTGCACAGGGAGCAACAACATACAAAGAAATTTACCCCTCAAGAAACCATACGGAAATTATGCTCTCTAATATGGGCGCAAATATTACTTGTGATAATAATCTTGTGAAAATTGAAAAATCAGAATTAAAGCCACTAAATATAAATATTTGTGGGGATATATCTTCTGCTGCATATTTTATTGTTGCAGGATTGATTGTTCCGAATTCTGAAATAATATTAAAAAATATCGGATTAAACCCGACACGCTCAGGAATTATAGAAGTGACCCAAAAAATGGGCGGGAGCATCGAAATACTTGACCAAAGAAATGTTTGCGGGGAACTTGTCGGAGATGTCAAAGTCGAATATACACAGGGTTTGAAAGGAATTGAAATTGGAGGAGAGATTATACCTGCACTTATTGATGAAATCCCTGTTATTGCCCTTTTGGCAACCCAATGCGATGGGCAAACAATCATAAAAGATGCATCTGATTTACGAAACAAAGAATCAGACAGAATAAAGACAACAGTATCCGAACTAAAAAAACTTGGCGTAAATATAAAAGAGACAGCTGATGGAATGATAATTCAAGGGAAGACAAAACTTAAAGGTGATGTTGAAGTTGATTCTAATAAAGATCATCGGCTTGCAATGACATTATATGTTGCAGGTTTAATCTGTGAAAAAGAAATTTCAATAAAAGATTTTGAATGGGTTAATATATCATTCCCCGAATTTTTAGAATTATTTGAAAAATTAAAATAACTCTAATTTTATATCAATATTACGAATTGTAAAACTTAATAAAAATGTGTATTCCCCAATAATGCCTCGCATGCGGGGTGATTTTGCCTTAAGTGCTTAGGCAATTTTTTCAAATAAAAATTGTTAATAAATGTATAAGGAAATATTACAAGGTTAGTACATTTATACAAAGTATGAAAGGGGTTATGTTATGAGTTTAGTTACAAGTGTAGGCAAATCACTATTCAATGTCGGAACAAAAGCAGTAAAAATTGCAGCAAAGCATCCGGGTAGAACTGCAATTACAGCATTTACAGGTATTGGTGCATATGAAGTTGCCAGTGGTATTACTAAAGCTAAAAAAGAGATTCAGGAGAAAAAATCTACTTTGTCAAACCTTCTGAAAATCGGGGTTGCAGTCGGAGCTGCTGTTTTGCTTAGAAAAGCCGGTACAAAATTGATGCAAAATCCTGAAATTAAAGAAGTTGTTTCCAAATTAGCGGAAAAATCAAAAGTTTTGAAAGAAAATCTTAAAAATTTCTTTAATAATGCCGGCAAAGTTGTAAAAAGCAAAATTTAAAATAGTTGTTTAATTTAAATAATAAAGCTCAAAAGCTCACATTAAATTACCCTTATTCAATGCGAATAAGGGTAATTTATGAAGTAAATTCCTGTTTATTTCACATGATTCACTTTTTTTAAATTACTTAACATTGTTCTTGCAAATAAAAATTGTTCATGATAATCTCTACTTACAGTTCCGAACTGCGGATATAAGCTTGCATAGTCAGGCAACATTAAATCCGTAAGCGGTGTAATAATAAGAAATACTGCCCGATGAACTGCGGGTAAGTTTCACAAAAAGGAGACAAAATATGTCAATGACAGATCCTATAGCAGATATGCTAACAAGAATCAGAAACAAGGTTACATTGAAAACTATGAATTAAAAAAAGATGCAGGTAAATTTCAAGTTTTAACAATTACTTTGAAATACGATTCAAAGAACAAACCTGTAATTTCAAAATTAGTAAGAGTTTCAAAACCGGGTTTAAAAACTTACTCAAAGGCAAAAAATTTGGAAAAAGTTTTAGGCGGTTTGGGTATTGCTGTTATTTCTACAAGCAAGGGCTTAATGACTGACAGAAAAGCAAGAAAAGAAAACATCGGCGGCGAAGTTCTTTGCTATGTATATTAATAGTGGCACTAAGGCACTATGATACTAAGGCACTAAGGTCGTTTTAAGTTATTAATATTAGTAATTATCGACTTATCGGCTTAAAACAGGGCATAATTGGTAGAAAAGCCCAAAAGTTATTACATATACCAAAAGGAGAAAATTAAAATGTCAAGAATAGGTAAAAAACCAATCGAAGTACCTCAGGGAGTTGAGGTAAAAGTAGAAGGACAAACAGTTACAGCAAAAGGACCTTTGGGAACTGAAGTTGTTGAAGTTCGTCCTGAAATTGCCGTAAAATTAGACGGTAATACAATTACATTGACAAAAGTCGGAACATCAAGAGAAACAGATGCTTTCTATGGTTTGTCAAGAACTTTGGTAGCAAACGCTGTTGTAGGTGTTAAAGACGGTTTTGTTAAAAAATTAGAAATCAACGGTGTAGGTTATAGAGCACAAATGCAGGGTAAAACTTTGAATATGGCTCTTGGCTATTCTCACCCTGTTGATATTGTTCCTCCGGAAGGAATTACTATCACAGTTGAAAACAACACAAATATCACGGTTAAAGGTGCCAACAAACAGATGGTAGGTGATATTGCGGCTTTAATCAGATCTAAACGTCCACCTGAAGTATACAAAGGAAAAGGTGTTAAATACGAAGGCGAATACATCAGACGTAAAGTTGGTAAAGCCGGTAAGAAATAAGCATGAGCCGGTGTGGAGTGCCGGCGTCGGCTTGCGATTAGCAAGACGAGCAGGGCACGAAACATTATATGACCGCCGTTGCGAAATGAGCGAAAGCGAAATGAGCGAAGCAATCTTCGATTGCACAGGCGGATTATTCCGAACTTGTTTCGTGATCTTGCACAGAAAGGAAAGACATGCTTAATCCTGTTCAGAATATTGCATTTGGCGGCATTTATGATTTGATGGTTCCAAATGGAACACCAAGAGGAAAAATAAATGCCAAATCAATTCAGACCCAACAAATAATTGCTAAAAAAATAGTAAATGGATATAATACATTTAATGTCGCTACATTCGACGATAGAATAAGAATTGTAAGCAGAACAGATGATCCGAATGTAATTATGAATTTATTTGAAGCAATAGGCGGCAAGAATTTAGCGTTGCAATATATGAATAGAAACAGGCAGGAATTCAGATTAAATATTAACGCATAAGCCCATATAAACTCTTGAAGTGGTTTTTCAAGCAGGTTTGGGTAATAGAAAGGATAAAATAAAATGATTAAACAAAAAGAAAGAAAACCATTAGTACAAAAAAGACACAGAAGTATCAGACTAAAAGTTTCAGGAACTGCTGAGTTTCCAAGATTAGCTGTTTACAGAAGTACAAAACATATTTACGCTCAGTTGATTGATGATGAAAACCATGTAACATTGGCTTCAGCATCTTCAAATGATAAAGATTTGAAAGAAAAACTTTCAAACGGCGGAAATATTGAAGCTGCAAAAGTTGTCGGCGAAGCAATTGCTCAAAAAGCAAAAAAAGCAGGAATTTCTGAAGTTGTATTTGACCGTGGCGGATTCTTGTATCACGGCAGAGTAGCTGCTTTGGCTGATGCTGCAAGAGAAGCTGGTTTGATGTTCTAATAAAACATTCAATTTTCAAAATAAAAGGGTTGTTATTCAAATAACAGCCCTTTTATTTTTACATTAATTTACTTTTATTTTTTTTGTTAAAGTTCTATAATTAATACAGTTGAACATGCTTTGGGAGAAGATAAGGGGAAAATGGACGGATATTGTTTTGAGCTGATAACAGGCCCGATGAGCTGCGGAAAAACAGAAGAACTTTTGCGCAGAATAAGAAGATGCATTATTGCAAAGAAAAAAGTTATTGTTATTTCGCCTGATGTTGATACAAGAACAGGCGGGGATTATATTGAATCGAGAAACGGTCTGTGGCTGGATGCGGTTAAGGTAAAACATTCCATTCAGATTATGAGTCTAGTTAAAGATGCACAGATTGTTGCAATTGACGAGCTGCAATTTTTTGACGCCAATATCGTTAAGGTTATAACAGAGCTTATGAAGCAGGGTAAAAAAGTTATCGGAACCGGCTTGGAACTTGATTTTAAAGCAGAACCGTTTGGTTATATGCCACAATTGATGTGTATCGCAACTAAAGTTGATAAACTGCATGCCGTTTGTATGAAATGCGGATGTGAAGAAGCAACAAGAACGCAAAGATTAATTGATGGCAAGCCGGCGGATAAAAATTCCCCGCTGATTATGATAGGCGGAGATGAAACTTACGAAGCAAGATGTATCAAGTGTTATGAATTGCCTGATGTTAAGAAAAAAGCGAATTTTTTAGGACTGAAAGTATTACAGTTCAAAGATAATTAATCATTTTTATAGTACATTTACCCCTTGACTATTTCACATTTTCCCTTAATTGTGTTAATATAATAAACAAGATAAATGGAACTTTTACAGAATAATTCCGTCTGAACAAAGAGGATAGAATTATTGGAGGTTTAAAACATGAAAAATTCAATAAAGAAAAGTGCGGTATTTTTTGGCTTATTTGTTTTGTCATTCGGGTGGGCAATAAGTTCAAATGTTCAGGCGGCAACTCCTGTTGAAATGTACGATAATGTATGGCGTTTAATAAATACAAAATATGTAGATCAAACAAATAATGAACAGGACTGGAAAAAATGGCGCCATAAATATGATAATATGATTCAGACTGATGAAGATGCTTATGTGGCAATTGACACAATGGTTGCAAGTTTGAACGACCCTTATACAAAATTTTTAAATCCAAAAGAATTTTTGGAAGAAACAAGCTCAATTAAAGGTTCACTAAAAGGTATCGGTATACAAATCGGAATGAAAGACGGTAAATTAATGGTAATAGCTCCGATTGAAGATACCCCCGCCGAAAAAGCCGGCTTACTTGCCGATGATGAGATTTTGGCAATTGACGGCAAAAGTACAAAAGGCATAACTGTTGATAAAGCAGCAGACCAAATAAGAGGTGAAGAAGGCACACAGGTTACCCTTCTTATTAAACGCAAGGGACTTGAAGAACCAAAATCATTCACAATTACAAGAGCAGAAATTGAAATAAAATCTGTAACCCAAAAAGTTCCGACAGATATGAAAGTTCCTGATGATATCTGCTATATAAGATTAAGTTCATTTATCAGCAGAAATGCATCAAAAGAAGTCCGAGATATTATTCTGAATAATCCTGATAAAAAATCTTTTATACTTGATTTACGTTCAAATCCGGGCGGACTTTTGAGTAATGCAATTTATATTTCGGATATGTTTTTAAATGGTGGAGATATTGTTTCAACTGTTGACAGAGATGGTTACAAAGAAACTCAAAAAGCATCCTCTGCGCTGTTGACTACAAAGCCATTGGTTGTTTTGCTCAATAAGGGCTCAGCTTCCGCAAGTGAAATCTTCTCAGGCGCAATGAAAGATAATAAACGTGCAGTCCTTGTCGGAACCCAATCATTCGGGAAAGGTTTAGTGCAGGAAATAAATAAACTTCCTAATAATTCGGGCATAAATATCACAATTCAAAAATATCTGACTCCAAACGGAACAGATATTCATAAAAAAGGAATTACTCCTGATGTTTTGGTTGAATTGACCGATGAACAAATTAAAAATAAGGATGATGCACAACTAAAAAAAGCAATTGAAATTGCTCACGAACTTCAAACCGGTTCTTATGTTGTTTCCAAATAATTGTTATTAATATATTAATTTAAAGTCCGCATTTAAAAGAATAACGCGGACTTTAAATTTGTGTCTTTATATTATACAAAGGCATTTATCACTTGCAAGATAATATTTTTCAGGTAAAATATATAAAGAAAAAGAGAGATTAAGAGGGATATTAAATGACGCAGAAATATGAAAATATATTTTCATTGTTAGAAAAAACAACCTATGAAAATCAAAAAAAAGTTGCTTTGGGAATGAAAAATCTTTGGGGCTGGAATGAATTTACCTATAAAGGGTTGAGTCTTTTAGCCGAAAGGTTAGGTTCATATTTAATTAACGATTTGCAAATCCCGAAAGGGGAAAAGCTCGCAATTTTATCAGAATCTCTGCCGGAATACGGAGTTTGCGTATTTGGTTCGGTTTTGGCCGGCTTAACTATTGTTCCTCTTGATAATAAGCTAACAATTTATGAACTGACATCAATACTTTCAAGTTGTGAACCGACGGTATTAATGTGCTCTAATAAAAACTTCAACAAGGCAAAAGAATTACAGGGAAAAATCCCATCAATTAAACACATTATATTGATGGAAGCATCGGAACACGAGTGCGAAGAAACTCCAAGTTTATACTCAATCCCAGCAAATTACAGTGCAAAATGGCGCCGCAGACCGCTGCATGATACCGCATTAATTATTTACACTTCAGGGACAACGGGTGCGCCAAAAGGAGTTCAGACAACATACAAAAATATGCTTGCACAAATGTACGGTATGCGAAAAATTTTAAAAAGCATGATGCCTAAAAATAAAGAAATGCGTTTGCTTTCAATCTTGCCTATGAATCACTTGTTTGAATTGACCGTAGGATTCTTTACAATGCTTATTCACGGATATTCAGTATATTATACAAGCAGTCTTAAACCAAAAGATTGTCTTGATATTATGCAGGAAAAGAAAATCAGATTTATGGTTACGGTACCTGCTTTTCTGAAACTTTTAAAAGCTCACTTTGAATCTGAAATAAGTAAAAAATCCCCAATGTACAAGTTTATGTACAACTTAAAATATCATTTGGCAAGATTTATGCCATTTTTTATCAGACGTTTAATGTTCAGAACAATACACAGAATGTACGGCCGTCATTTTTACGGTTATATATCAGGCGGTGCGCCGTTAGATCCTGTTGTAGGAGCATGGTTTAAAAGAATAGGGGTAAGAATATTCCAGGGATACGGACTTTCCGAGACAAGCCCTGTTGTATCAATGTGTTACAACCCAAATCAGGATAATACACGTTCAGTCGGGCCTATTTTGGATTCTTATGATGCAAAAATTGACCCTGAAACAGGGGAATTGCTGGTTAAAGGACCTTCTGTTATGAAAGGTTATTACGGCAGACAGGATTTGACTGATGAAGTTTTAGAACCGGAAGGATGGTTCCATACCGGTGATATTGCAGAAATTCGTAATGGACTTTTATATATCACAGGCAGAATCAAAAATATGATTGTACTTTCAGGCGGTAAAAAAGTTTTCCCTGAAGAAGTTGAAACCGTAATGCAGCAAAGTGATAATTTTGCGGAAGTTTGTGTTGTCGGAATGCCAAAATCCGGCGGGGAAAAAGATGGTTGTGAAGAAATCGTTGCAGTAATTGTTCCAAAAGCAGAATATGCTTCAACTTTTGAAAATGAAGAAAAACTTGAAGCTGCTGTAAAAGCCGAAGTTAAACAATTATCAGGTCAGCTTGCACCTTACAAACGTCCAATCAACATTGTTGTAAGAACACAAACTCTCCCAAGAACAGCAACAAGCAAAATTAAACGCAAAGAAGTAAAAGAACTTTTAGCAGAGAAATAAAATAATTTTTATTTCTCTGAAGTTTTCAGAGCCGCAAATTTTGCCAGAGCAGCGCATCCTTTGTTTTTTGCAAATGATCGATTGTTTTATCAATTTCTGCAATCGCTGTTTGAAATTTTTCACTTGCGATTCTGTAATTTTTTGAAAATTTATCTTTAAAATCATTCATTGCGGCCTCAAAATTTGACACATCAATATTTTGATTTCTAACAAGCATAAGCTCACGCTTATACTCTAAAGAATTCAATGCTGGATTGCGTAAAATTGTTATTATAGGAATAAAAAATTGCGGACGGATAATATACATTTTCTCGTAATAATGAGCCATATCAATTATCCCGTTGTTATATAACTCATTTTCCGGCTCAAGCATTGAAACCAATACCGCATATTCACATTTTTTCTCCTTG
>CACXAK010000038.1 GCA_902765655.1 uncultured bacterium
CATTAGATAATGATTTAATCAAACAACATCAAATAAATCAACCATCACCACCCTCTACAGAGCAAGTATCAGCCGCTCCAGCGACAGCTACATCAGCTGCGAATAAGCCGGTGCAAATTATCCCGGAGTCATCAGCTCAAGAAAATAAAAAGCCGGTAAAATTATCTGATGAAGCAAGAGCAAAGCAAAGAACTGCGGCTAAGGAATCCCAAGCAGCAAGAGCACGTTCTCATGAAAGTAACGTAAATGAAGTTTCTAAAATGAAAGCGGCATCTGTATCTAACAAACATTCTGATGCTGATGCAAAAAATGGGATTACAAAAAAATATATTGATATTATAAAAGATGAGAATACAACACCTGAAGAAAAAGTAAGAGATCTTTTAAGAGAGTACTTTACAAAAAATAATCCTGAATTTGCAAAACTATCAAAAGAAGAACAAGACAAGATTATTGAACAAAAAATCAGTGAACTTATCTCAAAATTTAATCCTAATAATGAAAATTTGTCGCAAAAAGATATTCTTCAATCATATATGAAAATATCACTTCTTTTATTAAAAACGGACAAAGATGGTGTATCTTTAGACAGTTTGTCTAATAAACCGGTCGAAGAACTTAATGCAATGTTTAAAAAAAGCAAAAAAGAAGTTTTTGAGCATTTTGTTGACAATATGCAAAATGAAAGTCCGGGAAAAGTGTTACAGGAATCCATCAGGATGTATTTATCTGTAACAGATGCAAATTTTGCATCAAAAAGTAAAAAAGAGCAAAATGAAATAATTAATAATACAAAAGAAAAATTCAGCGAATCATTTGGTTTAAAGGGTGCAACAGAAGAAACAAAAGAAAGATTGAAAAACTATGGTCTTAATATCTTAAAATATTTAATGAAAAATAATATTTCTATGGAAGATTTTTCAAAAATGTCTTCTACAGAAAAAGAAAAAATTATGGTGGAAGCTGCTTTAAGCCCTAATATATACGAGAAAGTGGATATTAAGACAAAGGAAAAATTAGATTACTATAAAACATTGAATGCCGCTTGTATAGCACTGGGAGAAGGCGAGCACACATGGGGAGAAATCCTTGAATACTTTGAAAAATTAGATAAAACAGGGAACTTGGATGATGAAGAAAGAAAAGTATATAATCAACTAAAAAAAGATAATAAAGAAAACGCTTTTTTGCCCAACGAAAAAGTTTCTTTTAAGAGTAATATAATTAACGCATTATTAAGTACAAATGATATCAAATCTGATGATAAAAATGTTTCAGGTGGCTTATCTAAGCACTCTGTGAATGAATTAGTAAAAGATCACATTAAATATGTATTAAGTGAGGTTGAACCTAATTCAGATCTATCAGATGAACAGCTAATGAAACTTATTGAAGGAGCAAACAACGACCAAAACCTGGACGTTACAAATAGTTTGATTACAGCGCTAAAAGAAAAAGGATGGAATGATGAATCGATTAAAAAAATTACTGCAAGAATTGATACATTAAAACATTTAACACACTGCGATAATGATGAAGGAGCATCAGCTGCCGAATTTTCTGACAATATAAGTATGTATGGTACACAAGCCCAAATAGAAGAAGCTAAAAAAGCCATTGATATTATAATACCTGACAGAAATGATGAATTTGCGTCTGATTATCTGGCAGGTCTTAAACATGATGACAATAGGACTTTTACAGATGCCGCAACAAGTGCATTAAATCGAGATGTAAACAGAACCGACGAACAAAGAATAAAAATATTTAAAATTGCGATTGATAATTCAACTCCGGTCAGACAAGCAATTATAACTCAAAGCTCTATTGAAACGGCATCAAATGAGCAAAAGTTATATTATGGCGAACAATATTCGCACATAAATAATGCCGCAGTAACAGAAGGTTTAGCTGCTGCTACTAACAACGAAACAAATTCAAACATAAAAACATTATTAAGTTCTTATGTCGATAACGCAATTAAGAACAATAATTACTCTCAGGCTGAAATAGATAACATAAACACCGCAAGAGAAACCGGCAAAACATCTTATGAAAGAAATGTGGAATCACAAACAACCACTTCTGCGCAAGCAAAATCAGAAACAAAAACTTCGACACAACAAAAAACTCAATCACAAACAAATGTGACAAATCCTTCAACTGCAAAAACAAGCTCTAACAATGCTACAGTCAAACTTTCTGCTGCTAACACAAATTCCGGACAGCAAATGCAGCAAACATTGTTAAAGTTACAGTACGATTCTGCAGTTGCACAAAAAGAAAAAGCAATGCAGGATTTGCAGAACATAATTGATAAAATACAAAACGATCAGGAAGTCCGTGCGCAAAAGCAGGCTGAACTTGCAGAAAAAGCCGCAAGCACTGATGAAGAAATTGCAGCAGCAATAAAAGAAGCAGATACAAAATCCGCCGATATACAGAAAAATGATGAAACAAAAGTTGCTCAAGAATCAAAAGAATCTGTAGGCGTTCTTAACGAAATTGTTGAGACAACAAAAGTTGAAGAAGTTGCAAAAAAATTCAATATATCAGTTGACGACGTCGTAACTCTTAGAGAAGCTCACAGGCAAGGCGATTTAAATACAATTTATACAAAATTGGGTTCAATTAGCGCTGATGCTCAAAAGAAATTCATACAATTTCTTTCCCGCAAGGATACTGCAACAATTATCGGTTTTATTCGCAACCGTGCAACAGATAAATCTTTAATAAAAGAATTGTGCAGATTAAATCCAAATTTGATCAAATCACTTGACCCTGATTTGTTACTTGATTGCGGTATTGCAAAAGCAGATATTATTAAATATGCAGGGGCTTCGCAATTGGCATCAATGCTTGCAAGTCAGGCAAGGTTAGGTCATACTGATGTTTTAAATCAATTCTATGAAGCTTTAGGGTACTCTGAACAACAAATTGCATCTGCAAAAAGAGTTATTCCGGGTTCTGCTGAATGGGAATCTCAAATGAATAATAATATGAAAAATGCAAGCGGGACAACTATTGCATCCACAAGAGTACGCAGCGGAAACTTCCCGGGAGGTCAGACAAGAAAAAAACTTCGCCCGCAGGATTACCCTGATTACAAAGAATATTTAGCTTAATACTTGATTTTTGTTTTCTTTCATGGTGTAATTTTCACACAGGGAGTAAATTTTACCCCCGAGTCCACTTGAAAGAAGCCAATTTAATTGACTGAAACGAAAGAAATTACATTAGCCAAATATGCCGGGTTTTGTTATGGAGTAAAACGTGCTGTTGATACCGTAAAACAGATTAAAAATGACAATCCCGACAAAAATGTTTATGTGTTAGGCGAATTGATTCATAATTCTAACGTAATAAAAGAACTTGAATCATTCGGTATTGTTTCGCTTGACAAGTTACCTGAAAAAGGAGAAGGAATTTGCGTCATTAGAAGTCACGGAGAAAGCCCTCAAACTTTTGAACAAATTAAAAATGCCGGTTTTGAAGTTTATGATTTGACCTGCCCGGATGTAAAAAAAGTTCAGCAGAAAGCAGTTGAGCTTGTTAAAGGAGGTTACTTTCTTGTAGTTGTGGGTAAAGAAGAACATCCAGAAGTTTCGGCTATTAAGGCAAATGCAAAGCAATTTTCTCAAAATGTCATAGTTACAGATGCTGTAAGTACACTACAATCTGTTGAACAAAAACTAAAAGAACATAAAAATATTGGGGTTGTGGTTCAGACGACACAAACTCAAGCAACTCTGAATCCGATTATTGAATATCTTGCCGGTATTTCAAAGGAATTACATATTGCAAACACAATCTGCCCGAGTACTTCAAGGCGTCAAAAAGAAGTATCCGAACTTGCGCATGTAAACGATTTAATGATTATTGTCGGTTCAAAAAACAGTGCAAATACAACACATCTGGCAGATATAGCAAACGAATTTACAAAAACAATACATATAGAATCATCTGATGAATTATCAGATCATAGTAATTTGATAAATAAATCAAAAAAAATAGGAGTAAGTGCAGGTGCATCTACTCCGCAAAACGTGATAGATAGTGTTATTACCAAATTAAAAGGGTAATAATTTCTTCATATAAGGAGATTCAATCACACGCAGTAGCAGACATTGTAGAAGGTACAGTGTTAAAAAAAGAAAAAGATGGTTATCTTGTAAGCGTTCACGGAACGAAGACAGAAGCATTCTTACCTGAAAAAGAAATCTCATCCTCTGAAGATGCCGGTTCATTAGAAATCGGTGACGTAAAAGAATTTTACGTTTTAAAAGAAGAATCAGATGAAGACGGAATGTTATTATCACTTAAGAGATTAGCGTTCGCTCAGGCATGGGCTCAGCTTAACGACGCAAAAGTTCAGGGTGACACTATCCTTGCAAAAGTCGTAAGCGTTGTTAAAGGCGGCGTATTAGTTGACATCGCAGATTTGAAAGGTTTTATTCCTTCATCTCAATTAAGAACAGGTACACCGTTTGACGGTCTTTTGGATCAAAAAATTGAAGTAAAAGTATTAGAAGCAGATCCTAAGAAAAATAAACTTATCTTATCTCAAAGACAAGCTATTGCTGAACAAAGAGATCAGGTTGTTGATAATATTCTTTCAACTCTTGAAGAAGATATGGTTGTAAAAGGTGAAGTCGTAAGAATTGCTGATTTTGGTGCTTTCATCGACATCAACGGGATTGACGGTTTATTACCTATTTCCGAAATTTCATGGTCAAGAATTAAACATCCGTCAGATGTAATTTCTTTAGGCGAAACTTTGGAAGTTAAAATCATTAAAATTGATAACGAATTAAAAAGAATATCATTATCATTAAAGAGAATGGGTGAAGATCCATGGCAGCAAATCGAAGGACAGTTCTCTGAAGGCCAGGTAATCACCGGTACAGTAAATAAAGTTACCGGATTTGGAGCTTTCATCAACATCTTCCCGGGCGTTGAAGCATTATTACCTGTTTCAGAAATGGCTGAAGAAAATGTTAATCCGTTCAACAAATTCAAAGTTGGTGACAGTGTTGAAGTTCTTATTAAGAAATTCAAAGTTGGTGACAGTGTTGAAGTTCTTATTAAGAAGTTCACTCCGCAAGAACACAGAATTGCATTGAGCATCAAGGATATCAATTCAGATGCAGCAGCAACTGAAGAATCAGCTGAATAATAAAACACAAAAACAAAAAATAAAGGGTGTACAAACTGTACATCCTTTATTTTTTGCAAAATTTAAAAATATTATAGCGGTACGTGCCCACAATATACAAGACTTGCCCAATTTTCAAAATAACTGATTTGAGTAACACTACCCGTTCTTATATATATTTTTAGCAACTTATCAGCAGGGATACCTAATGCCCCGCAAATTGCCGCCTGAATAACATCTGGATGTGTGACTATAATTATTCTGTTTCCTGTATTCTTTTCAACAAGGTCATCGATTACCTTTTTTATTCTGCTTATATACTTAACCGTACTTTCACCCGTGTTACCTTCATCAGATTCAAGATTAGCAAGAATATGAGATATTCCGTCCGGATACATTGCCAAAATCTGTTCATAAGTCAAGCCATTCCATTGACCGCATTGCCTTGATGTTAAATCCTCAACAATTTCAAAATCCTGTTTAAACAACTTTGAAACCAACTCAGCAGACTGCTGTGTACGCACGGCAGGGGATGAATAAATAACATCATTCTTGACAGCACGTGATTTTAAATACTTTACAACATTTTCAATTTCATCAACACCTTCTTCTGACAAAGGCGGATAGTTGGCAGCATCAGAAAAACGACCTTCTTCCGAATAGATAGTTGCCCCGTGACATACAAATGTAATTTTACATTTTCTATTAAAATACATAAATTTCTCCTAGTATAATTATAGCACAGTTTTCATTTTTGCGGTAGTATAGAGAAAAAGGAGAAGAATATGAAGGGTAAAGCTTTTAAATTTGGGGATAATATCTCAACAGATCATATTGCTCCGGGCAGATTATACCACTTGCGCTCGGATCTAAACGAATTTGCCAAGCATGTACTTGAAGATGCTGACGAAACATTCGCTTCAAGAATGAAAAAAGGCGATTTTGTAGTAGCTGGGAACAATTTTGGATTAGGTTCTTCCCGAGAACACGCGCCTAGAATAATGAAAATTGCAGGTGTCGGGGCTGTTTTGGCAAAATCATTTGCAAGAATATTTTACAGAAATGCAATAAATATAGGGCTTTTAGCAATTGAATGCGATACTGATTCGATTGAAGACGGAGATGAACTCGATTTAGACGTTGAAAAAGGTGTAATAACCAACCTGACAAACGGCGCAATCATACAGATAGAACCACTTCCGCCTGTAATGATAAAATTACTAAATGACGGCGGACTTGTCGAACATATTAAGAAGAACGGAGATTTTAAACTGACGGACTAATTGACTTCGACCGTTTATTTTCTTAATATATTTGAGATTTTTTACAATTAATTATATTCTTGAAACATAAAGACTTAAGGGGAGAAAAATGAATATACAGGAACGCACAGAAGAAATTAATGCAGTTATAAGAAGTATTGCAGATTTTATACAGGTACACAAAGATATTAAGGACGACTTTAACGAATACCTCCGAACACTCGGGCAAAGCACAAAAAACGGAGTGAATTTTCAGGCGGCCTGCTTTAGTTATATATTAGAAAGAAATTTAGGAGAGGACTACAAAAGCATACCTGAATTATACATAGAAAATAACAAAGACCTGGATAAAGAATCAAAAAAAATAGTTGAAGCAATGCAGGATTCAATATCATCAGTTTTTGAGATTAAAAGAGTAACAAAAACCGGATTTGAATTTTTAAATATAGTAAACGAAAAGCGCTATATGGTTACATCTTTAATCAAAATGACAGCATTCAGAGGAATTGGTGTAGGTTGCTTTATTATTGCAAGAGTTGTAAAAATTGATGGTGACGATTACCTACTCGAAATTTCAGGTGTTTTACCTTCTTCAAGAAAAACCGATGCATACAGATTTGCAGTTGCAAAAATTATTCAGAATCCTGAACTCGTATATCTTGATAACCCTGAAAAACAAAAGGAAATTGAACAGGATGTTGCAGATATTTATGAAAAATTCATTAAATTTTTCAACGGTAAAACTGAAATTATTACCACAAACAAAAATGCAGATGAATTAATCGGAATATTCAACGACTATGCAGAAGAAGGAACTGAATCCGATTATGAAAAATTTATAGCCGAGCCGGCTGAATATAAATTCTTCAACGTTTCGGAATTTAATAATTCATACGACAATTTCTTGGAAAACTCTTTGGGAGGTTTTTCTTCTCACACCGAAGAATACGATGTAGGCATAGTTTACGATAAAGAATTGGGCTTATATGCGGTTCCGTTCTACGGCACTTTTAACAAAATATTTGAAGTGAAAGATTATACAACAATACAAAACTATGATGAATGTATAAAATATTTTCTAAGAAATGACAAGTACAGTGCAAATCTTATAAAAATGGTAGCAGAAAAGCATAAGAACTTTATGCAAATCGTAAATGCTGTAATTGCCAAAAATTACACCCTTGACGAGTTACTCAGAGTGTATAAAAGAAGATATTTAAACAATAAGATTATGTCATCAACAACTGTCTTATACAGATCAAATGCTTTTTCAAATACTCTTGGAATTATAGAAGATGAAGAAAGCAAACCTGCAATAGATTTATCTCAAAAAATCGGGCGAAATGATCCTTGTCCTTGCGGCAGCGGCAAAAAGTTCAAAAAATGCTGCGGGGCCAATTTGTAGTATAGTGAAAGCTATAGAATATTTTTTACTCCCTCTCCCGGAACAAATAGCTGGGAGAGGGTTGTATATTTTACCCCTCTCCGAGGGAGAGGGCAGGGGTGAGGGTTGTTTTTGGTGATATAATAAAACTATGAATGAAAGAAACATTATAGCCAGAGAATTAAGAAAAAACCAAACTACACAAGAAACAAAGATGTGGAGTATCCTAAGAAATTATCAAATTGAAGGTTATAAATTCAAACGCCAGTATCCAATAGGGGATTATATTGTAGATTTTGTATGCAAAGAAATAAAATTAGTTATAGAGATTGACGGAGGACAGCATAATGAACCTCAAAATATTGAATATGATGAAACGCGCACAAAGTATTTAAACTCTAAAGGCTATACAGTTTTAAGATTTTGGAATAATGATGTAGACCAAAATCTTGAAGGGGTTTATGAAAAAATTCTTTCAACTATAAATTTGATACAACCCTCACCCTAACCCTCTCCATTGGAGAGGGAATGAGCAGTTTACTTTTTAAAAACCTCTCAGAGATATTACAACACATCTTTCATCATGTCGTTTAAAGCAAGTTTTGCCGCGCGGATAGCGGTAGCAAGTGATGTTCCACCATGCCCATCAAAACGCATTTTTATAGGAACAAATACCCCATTTTTTATTGATACGTTTCTTCTTTGCGACTGTAATTTTGCGTATATATTATCTATTAATTCGCATTTATGTTTATAATTATCAATCATTTCTTGTATGAGTTTGCCTTCTTTTTTTAATTTTAAAACTCTTTTAGATAATAATCTTCTATAGTTTAATAATTCACTTATTTGAATTTCATAATCTTTTTGAGTTCGACCCAAAAGGAAATTATTTTTTAAAGAGAAATCTGTCCCTGGTATACCTGTAATATTTACATTGCCAAGCTCATCAACTGTCGTATTTAATGCAGATTCTTCATAATGCTGTGTAAATTTTGAATTTCTTGAAGCACTATAGGATGCAATTTTCCCGTGCTGTAAAGCTCCAACTCCTTCTGCCCCCGTATTTAATAACTCAATCGATTGTGAGTTCTTTCCTGAGTTGCCAGCACTTACCAAAATTCTAATCCCACTTTTTTGTAGTTCTGAAACAAAGTTTTTAAAACTTTTATGTTCCTGTAAACTAAATTCGCTTAGAGATTCACTAAATTTGTAATCTACGCCTCTGGACATTGAAATGATGTATGGGGACATTTTTTTATTATCAATATCTTTAATTATTTCTTTATATATTTCGATACCACGTTTATCTACGTCATATTTACCATCAATGCAAGAAGTTCTTACATCGTACAATATTGTTTTTTCAAAAGGGTTTGCCCTTTTAGCACCCATTTGAATAAGATCAAAATGAGACATTTTTAAAAATTCTGTGATATAACTATCATAACTGTTTTTATATTGTTCAGCAAAAACTCCTGGAGCAGTATCATCAATCAACACATGAATTTTTGGCGTAATATTTGCTTCTTTTACAAAAGCACCATGTTCATCAAGAATACGGACAACTACTTTACCGTCTTTGGTTTCACCTTGTTTTAAAAGATTATAGACCTTGCCGTCTTTTGGATTTGTCCATTCAACCCTCGAATAGCTGTCTTCTATTGTTTCTGATGTCAATCGTTTTAAATCCTGAGGGGTTGCATTTGGGTAAGTTCTATCTATCCCCTGTGATTTTGCTTGTCTGACAGCAATTTTATTCATCCTGCGCGCTTCTTGCATTTCCAGAGTACAAAATCGCGGCAGTGCAAATGTTTTGCCGCTTAGCGGATAAATAGCAGTCGGATTTATCCCATGGAAAATTGTCGGTTTTGTTTCAAGGATACTTCTTTTACCGCAAGCCTTTACATAGCTTGCAGTATCAGAAAGCAAACTTTTACCTAATCTAATTGCTAAATCGTATTTCCCCATATAAAATATTATCCCCTGTATTTATATAAAGTATTTATTATTTTATTAATTGATTATTTTATGCGCTTATTGAAGTTTTGTTAAGTGTTTGTTATAATTTTGTCGGTATTAACTAATATAACTATGATAAAACAATTAAAACTTAAAAATTACATATTAATCGATGAGCTTTGTGCAAATTTTGACACCGGTTTGAATGTTATAACAGGGGAAACAGGTGCAGGGAAGAGCATATTATTAAATGCAATCGACCTTGTATTTTCAAATCGGGTATCAAAAGAAGTAATTAAAACAGGCAGTGATAAAGCAGTAATTGAAGTTACTCTTGAGAATAAACATAATAATTTATCTGTATTATTAGAAGAGTACGGTATTGACGATTTCGGCTCGGAAATAGTAATTTCTAAAGAAATTACACAAAACGGTGTGCGCTCACGAATTAACGGAACATTAGTAAATCAGGAATTACTAAAACGACTAAAAACTCTTTTTGTTGATATTCACTCTCAACACCAGACATATACCTTTTTGCAGCCGCAATACCATATAAATCTTCTTGATTCATATGCAAAAGATTTTTATGGAACAATACTTGATGAATACAAAGAAAAATTTAAAGAATACACAACAATTAAATCAGAATTGGAAATAGCCAAAAATTCCGCAAATGCAACAGAATCTCAAATCGATTTTCTCAAATTTCAGATAAACGAAATAGAAGAAGCCCAAATTCAAAATGAAAACGAGGATAACGAGCTTGAACAAGAACTTGAAATTCTGAATAATGCGGAAAAGCTTAAAGAATTAACCGGTTCAGCTTATTGGTCAATCAATGGAGATGACGGCTCGATTATAGAGTCTCTTACCAAAATAAAGTCAGATATATCAAAGGCATCAGGATATGATTCAAAATTAGAAGCAATTAATTCTGATTTTTCAAATGTAACCGAATCATTAAGAGAAATATCCTCTTTTCTTAGAGATTATTCTCAAAATCTCGATAATGATACCAAACGGCTTAATGATATACAGGAAAGATTATTTTTACTTGATAAATTAAAACGCAAGTACGGCGGGAGTATTTCTGAAGTATTAAATACTTATAACAAAGCAAGTGAAGAACTTGCAAATATAGAATTTTCGACCAAAAATATTGATGAACTTGAAAATAAAATAAAATACATGGAAGAAGAATTAACAAAAACTGCATCTAAAATAAGTGAACACAGAAACAATTATGCAAAAGTTTTATCTTCGCTAATTCAGGATAAATTAGCTCTCCTTGAACTTCCAAAAGCAAAATTTGATATTAAAATAACTTCAAAACAAATATCAACAGATGGCGCTGATGATGTTGAATTTATGATATCAACGAATATATCAGAAGATTTGAAACCTTTAGCAAAGGTAGCTTCAGGCGGGGAAATATCCCGTGTAATGCTGGCAATTAAATCTATATTTGCACAAAATGATGATATTGATACCGTAATATTTGATGAAATTGATACAGGGATTTCAGGACACGCCGCGCAAAGTGTCGCGGAAGAAATTGCACTATTATCAAAATCCCATCAGGTTATTGTCATAACACACCAGCCAATTATTGCTTCAAAAGCCGATAAACACTTCTATGTAAAAAAATCACAGGAAGATATTACAAAAGTCGAAGTATATGTTCTTAACGGAGATAATAGAATAAAAGCAATTGCAGAACTTGCAGGCGGGGAAATCAGTGAACAATCTGTTGAATTTGCTAAATCTCTTTTGGCAAAATAAACTTGTAAATTATTGTTAAGAACAACGCAATTTTTTTGTTTAGCAAACTTTGTATAAATGCAATAAAAAGGAATTTAATATGCAAATTACCCCAATATCACAAAATTTATGTACAAATTACAATATACAAAATAAGAAAACACAAACCATAAGATTACAACCGCAGTTATCATGCGACACAGTATCATTTGGAGCAAGAGCCCCAAAATTTGAAAATAGCTTTTTTATGGATGCATTATCCCGCGGCTACGACAGCATTGAGCCGGAACTTATTATTACAGCTAAAAAATTTCATGCATCATTGCAGCGTGCAATTGATAAAGTGAAAGCGTACGGCTTTGAATATGACGTTGAATACAATTCAAAATGTCCTATTAAACATAAAAATTCAGTAATGGACAAATATGAAAGACAAGGCAGCGCTCAGGACATGATCCGAGGAACTGTATATTGGCAAGATCAGCAGGATGTTTTGTCATTTAAAAAATTTCTTGAAGCAATGAAAGAAGAAGGTTGGATATTGGCACGGCTTAGAAAAATTGACCCTGAAACAGGCAAATTTATAAAAGGGAAAAACGGACAAATTCTGAGATACCCGGATTTAGAAATAAGGCAAAACGGAGTTACTGAAGAATCACTAGCACCTTTGGGAGAATTTATTCAACGTGCAGAAATATCACGACCAAGAGCATCAACGTATGCTGATTGGCAAATGAGGTTTGTAAGTTCAAATAATAAAGCAAAGATGGAAGACAGAAGAGAATGCGAAGTTATATTTCTCTACGGCAAAAATTACAAAGATGCCAAAGAATTAGAACACAAATATGTATATGAACCAATAAGAGAACTAAAAAAAATACACGTTGACATGGATATAGAACATCATCCGAGAGGTTCTGCAGGAGCGACTATTGCAAACAACTGCAAAGAAATTCAGAAACTTCTTGTTCAATTTATTTCTAAACCTTTGTTTGTCAATGCTTTTAATGCGGACTTAAAAATAAAAGATGCAGTAAAACTTCCTGTCGAAATAAGTAAAGCATATTCAAACTTAATCATAAATTATGCAAACTCAGTAAGAAAAATGATGACAACATACTATAAGGAACTGAATACTGAGCTTCAAAAAGATGAACGTATAATAGAATCTATTAAAAGTAGTCCATCATTCCAAATTCGTACGAATAAAACAATCGATGTTCAAGAGATTAAAGAAACCAAAAAAGCAATTAAAAATCGACTTGCAGACTGGAAAGAAGAAGACTCTGAAAGAATGAATAAAGTAATAGAGGATCTTAAATCTACAATTACAAAATTTGGCATAAAAGACTAATTTTTATGCCAAATTTTAAATTTATACTTATGAATATCTATTTTAAATACAAAGTAGCATCTACATTTGCATAGATTGTAATATTACCTACTTCTATATTTGTCGCAGGAGCAACTTCCGGAGCTGCATCCATTGAAGCACCCGCTGCACGCATTAGCTTCATATTAGAGTATGCAAAATTTACATTTCTTTGATTTAATGAACAAGATGTACTTACACTTTTATAACCTGTTACTGCAGTACCAAGCGAAGCTGCAACAGCATCACCTCTGCCTTTAACCTGTTTAGCCGCAGAAGATAAAAGCTCCGCACATTGTTTATCTTTATTTGAGAGAGTAAAATTCAATCTATTGACATCAGTTGCACCCATTGAGATTGCACTGTCAATAAAAGAAGAGACCTTATCTAAAGATTTTGTATGAACAATAATATTATTTGAAAT
>CACXAK010000039.1 GCA_902765655.1 uncultured bacterium
TTATTACCCCGACATATCTTTCTCCATCCGAAAGTGATGCAAAATTAATTTCAGCCGGAATATATTCCCCGCTCAGGGAATTTCTTATATATAAATCTCTTAGTAAAAATTCTGATTGCTCTTCAGCCAAACCTAAAATTGATGACTGAACTTCAGATTTTGGAGCCTTATTAAGTGCGGGATTATCAGTATATGCAATTTCCTGAATACTCATATTGCATAATGTTGATTCTGAAAGTCCTGTTAAGTTTTCGCATGCAGGATTTACCTGTTCTATTGAACCGTTTTTATCTATAATTATAATTCCGTCTGCACAATAATTTATTATCCCTGATAATTTGTCATTGGCTAAAACCAGCTCTTTTGTGCGCTCTTCAACAAGTTCTTCAAGTTTTTCGGAATATTTTTTCAATTCTTTTTTGGCAATTTCGAGCTTCTCAATTTTATCTCTCAAATCCGCAAGTAAATGACTTCTTTCAATACCATTTTTTATGTTCATTATCAAATCATCATTATCCCACGGTTTTTCAATATATTTATATACCCCGATTTCATTAATAGTTGCAATTGCATTTTCTTTATCTGCATAGGCAGTCAAAAGAATCATGCTTGTTTCCGGGTAGAGTTTCTTTGCTTCTCTTAAAAATTCAAGGCCGTTCATTTCTGGCATTAAAAAATCAGAAATAATAAGATCAACGCTTTCTAATTTTAAATATTCTAAAGCTTCTCTGGGATCATTATATATGACAACGTCATCAAACCCTTCAACTTTCATTAAAGTTGAAAAGGTCGAAGTTAACAATTTGTCATCATCGACATACAATATTTTCCCTAAACTCATATCTATATAATATCCTACAAAGGGTACTTAGACAAATTGTTTACAAACTTGAAATAAAAAAATAAAGCAGCCCGTAAGCCGTGTTCTGTTTTAGATAATCATCTGTCTGGTCTTGGGATTACTCCCAAGTTCTAGCGGTTCTTTCTCAGGTGGGCGAACAACCTTTATAACCCTGAACTCAACCTTGCATCCGACATGGGTTTACCTAGCCGAGGCCTTCCGACCCCGCTGGTGAAGCTCTTAACTCACCGTTGCACCATCGCCTGTGATATAAAATCCATCGGCAGTCCGCATTTCTGTGGCACTATCCGCCGGTTCACACCGCCCGGAGTTTCTCCGGATGCCTGTTCTTGGATGCACGGACTTTCCTCACCTTACAAAGGCGCGATTATCCGACTGCTTTATTCAATTTTCAATTACTTATCGCTGCCTGTAATATCAGCATCAACACCAACGGCATCTAATGCCCAATCTTCAAGAATATCAAGTTTCCCATCAGCATGAATCTTTACCGTAAATCTGTCAAAATCTTTTTTGTTTTCACAACCGGTATCACTTGTACTTTTACAATTTGGTTTATCAGGTCCGTTTACATCTATCATAAATTCAATAGACGGATCTGAATTTGAATGAGCAAGATTCATATTTTGAGCAGTCCATACCATTTTATCTTTAGTGGTAAATTCATACGTTGATGCTCCGTTGCTTAGGATTACCAAAATATCCGAATCATTGGTTTTAATATCAAGCTTGTTGGTAAACAGAGTCAGAAATTTGGAATTAGCATCTTCTTCATCAATGTATTTATCGGTTTTTGTGTTGTTGCCATCATCCTTATATCCTCTACCTCCCCACAAGGCGCAGTCTGCGTATCCGTAGCCATCATCAAAACCGGCTCTTGCGTCATCTCCCAATGCATAAATTTTATTTGGATAACAAGCTTCATCGTTTATTAAACTTGAAGTGACAGACTGAACAGCGTGGTAAGCTCTTTTTGCCATCAATGCGTTCTGGTCAGGCATAACATTAGAAATTACAGGCAGTAATATTGAAATCAAAATTCCGATTACAGCCAGTGCTATAAGTAATTCAGTTAAGGTAAAAGCTTTATTTTTCATTTTAAATTCCCTTTTTATCTACTTTGCAATTATACAATGTGACATTGTTTTTTTCAACTCAAAGTGATATAATTGTCTGCGAAATATAAGACAAGATATGTAAACTTTTATTAACTAAATAGCAAAATAATATATTTATAGGAGTTAATATTTTGTCATGTATTTTAAAATGCATGAAGAGAAAGTATAAACACGAAATTCCGGATTCACGCTGAGATTTTCAGTTGAGGAATTTAGGAGTGATTTAACAAAAGGAAAGCTTATGGTCGATAACAGGTCAGCCGGATTTTTCGGTATTGGCGGGGCATTCAACTTTAAAAGCGGAGATATTTCAGGCACAGCTGCCAAATTATCTGATGATAAAATGGGGCAGGGCGGGGAGTATTTTGCTCAGCAGCAAGCTGAAGATGAAGAAAATTATAATGATAATGCCTCAAGATATGTTGACCAAAGCGCGGTTCTCAGAGCTTCATTAAATTCGCTTGCGATGATGAATGTTGCTAATATTATAAATTCAAATAAACGTAAGTCTACGCCTGAAGAGCAGGAAGAAAAAATTGAACGTGATCTTAATGAGATGATGCGTGTTCAAAAAGTAAGTAATCCATTTAAAGAAAACAGAAAATAATTTTTTGTTTATTTTTTTTATGATATTATAATCATGTTCGGCTGAACGAAATCCATGCGGGTGTAGTTCAGTGGTAGAATGTCTCCTTCCCAAGGAGAAGATCGCGAGTTCGAGTCTCGTCACCCGCTCCATAAAATTAAATAATCCCGGATCGTCTAGTGGCAGGACGAAAGATTCTGGCTCTTTTAACGGTGGTTCGAATCCATCTCCGGGAGAATAAAAAACAGATACCAAAATGGCATCTGTTTTTTATTTGCGGAAAGTCTTCCGCGCCACGCAAATAAATTTGCTGTGGTTCTTTCGCCCTCACAATAAACGGCAACGCTCAAAACAAAATCGAAAAATATTCATTTTACGATTATTGTTTTTCGCCTCTCACTTCATTCGTGCCTCTGTTCGGGCTCATCCATCTCCGGGAGAATAAAGACCCTGATACACATCGTATCAGGGCCTTTATTGTATATGGAGTGATGCGAACCACACTGACCGACAGGTCGCTTTGCTCCGGCTTATCTCCTCGTTTAAAATCCTCCGTCGCATTTTGTGCCGCAAAATTTACATGACACGTCAGGAGCCAAGTTGTATTCAAGCAATTGGTAACCGTTGCGGATAATCACGCCTTTGCCGCAATTTTTGCAATATGTTGTCGAGGTTTCCGTATTTGTTATGTTGCCTGTATAAACATAATTCAAGCCGATTTCTTTTGCTATATTATATGCTTTCAATAGAGTTGAAAATTCCGTTGCTTTGCGATTTTCAAATTTATACCGAGGGAAAAATGCACTGAAATGTAAAGGTATATCTGCTCCGACATTGTCTAAAATCCATTTGCATTCGGCTTTCAATTCTTTTTCCGAGTCGTTTTCTCCTTCAATAAGCATTGTTGTCAGCTCTACATGACAATTTGTTTTATTGCAGGCATATTTGATGGTATCAAGTACCGGTTGTAATTTTGCCAGACAATTTTTTTCGTAAAATTTTTCACTGAAGCCCTTTAAATCTATATTGGCTGCGTCCATATATGAAAAAAATTCTTTTGCCGGCTCTGGGTTTATAAAGCCGGAAGTTACGGCAACTGTTTTAATGCCAAATTGCCTGCACAATTTTGCAGTATCAATTGCATACTCAAAAAATATTATCGGATCATTGTATGTAAACGCAATACTTTTGCAGTTGTGTTTAAGCGCAATTGCGACAATATCCTGCGGGGAATTGTAATTCAGAGTTTTGGGGTCTGTTTTGTTTTTTGTTGTTTGCCAATTTTGGCAAAACTGACAGCCCATATTGCAGCCCAAAGTTCCAAATGATAAAACTCCTGTTGTCGGATAAAACTGGTAAAGCGGTTTTTTTTCAATTGGGTCAATTGCAAGACCGGTATTATATCCGTATGTATCTAAAATTATTTCGCCGTTAATATTTTTTCTGACGTGGCAAAACCCTCTTTGTTCTTCATCTAAGATGCAGTTTCTCGGGCAAATTGTGCATTGAATTTTACCGTTTGTTAAGATGTTTTGATATTTCATAAATTGTATTATAATACTGTTATGAGAAAAATAAAAGAAGCAACAGTTGCCAATATTTTTTACACAGGCAGCGCAGAGGATTTAATTTTACAGATACAGAATTTTAAAGAAACAAGTAAGAACTTGTATCAATATGCGACCAGAGCAGTTATTGTTCCGCATGCCGGACTTGTTTATTCGGGGCGTCTTGCCTATGAAGGTATAAGTCAGATTGATAAAAATGTAAAGAACATTTTTATTTTTGCACCTTCGCACAGAGTGGGCTTTGACGGCATTGCATTATCAAGCTATGATGCCTGGGAAACTCCTATCGGTACTTCCGAGATAAATCAGGAAATTTGCATGGATTTGCATAACAGTTTTGGTGCAAATATAAATGACGATGCAATGAATAACGAACATTCAATTGAAGTTGAATTACCTATAATTCAGCATTTGTTGGGTGATGCAAAAATTATTCCTGTTCTTATAGGAAAAGAAAATCCGGATGTTATAAAAAATATTATTGAAAAATATTATCCGGATAAAGAGAATGCGTTTGTTATCTCATCTGATTTGAGTCATTATTTGACAGATGAAAGAGCGAAGGCAACTGATAAAGTTACGGCGCAAATGATAGAAACCGGTAATATGGCCGGCTTCAGATATGAACAGGCATGTGGTGCTATAGGAATTGCAGGGCTTGTCGGGTTTGCAAACAATAACAAATTTTCCATGATAAGAATTGATCTTGCAAATTCATCAGAAATTTCCGAAGATAAATCAAAAGTAGTCGGATACGGCTGCTGGTTCTTGTATGAAGGAAATAAAAATGATTATATTGCAAGGTATCATTCCGGCTTTATCATTGATTTATGCAAACTGATTGTAAATTCCGAATACAATGAAAAGCCGATGTCTATAATTTATCCGCAGGTGTTCGATCAGCCGGGAGCATGTTTTGTTACAATTGAAGAACACGGTCGCCTGAGAGGTTGTATCGGTTCAATTGTTGCTCATAGAGCGCTTATTACTGATTTGGTTGAACACGCAAAAGATGCCGCTTTTAAAGATTTGAGATTTTCTCCTGTCAGAGAAGAAGAATTACCGCATCTAAAATATGCCGTTTCTATTCTTTCGGATCCAAAGAAAATTATTTTTGAAAACGAAGAACAGTTGATGGAAAAAATTGTTCCGAATGAAGACGGTATAATTATTCGTGACGGTGATAATCAGGCAGTTTATTTACCTTCTGTCTGGGCAGAAATTCCTGATAAAAACGAATTTATGAAATCTTTAAAAGTAAAAGCAGGGCTAAAAGAGGATCATTTTTCTGAAACCTTTGAAGCATATAAATTCTACACGATTTATATAAAAGAAAGATAATTTCGAATTATGATAATGGATATGTGGTTCAAACTTCCTGATTTTATCAGGTTTATAGTTATCGGCTGTATAAATGCAGGTATTTCATACATAATTTATGCAATATGCGTATTGATTTTCGGAACGGATTATTACCAGTTGTGCGTTGCACTGCAATGGATTTTATCATCATTTATTTCTTATTTGAATCAAAAATTCTTTGTATTCTGCACAAAAGGTAATTATGTCAAAGAATATCTCAAATGCTGTTCAACCTGGGCTGTGAGTTATGTATTAAACGTAATTATACTTGAAATTTTTGTAAGATTTTTAATCAAAAACGTGTACATCGCTCAGTTTGTTTCTTTGTTCTTGGTTTCAATTTCTACTTATGTATTGTTCAAGTTTTTCGCATTCAAAAAGAATTAAATTATAAGATAGTTAAAAGGCGGATGAATATTTATTCATCCGCCTTTTTCTCTCTTCTTAATATCCTTTAATTAGTATTCAATACCCTGTCTTGCCATAACACCGATATCAAAGTAGTGTTTAATCGGCTTCATTTCTGTTACCAAATGAGCCATTGCAATAAGTTCAGGGTGAGCATAACGTCCTGTAAGTACAACTTCAAGATTTTCCGGTTTATGCAAAAGTACATCTTTAATATCGCTGACCTTAATCATATTCATTGCTGTGCAGATATTGATTTCGTCCAGAATAACCAACTGATATTCACCTGAGTTAATCGCTTCTTTTGCTTTTTCCCAACCTTTTTTAGCTTCTTTGTAATCTTCTAAGCATACGTTATGAGAATAACAAACTCTGTCCATTCCAAACTGCATTACTTCAAGATTAGGTAAAAATTTTGATGATGAAAGCATTTCACCATAAGTTGTTGCTCCGTCACCTTTTGTAAACTGTATAACCAATACTTTCCAACCATGTCCTAAAGCACGCAAAGCAAGGCCTAATGCTGCAGTTGTTTTCCCCTTGCCATCTCCTGTGTATATTTGTATATAACCATGCTCTAACACCTAAAATACCTCCGGACTACACTTCCTCTGTGTATATAATAAACTATTTCCCATAAAATATTAATCGTTCAATGGATGGATAAATGAAGTAAAAAGAAAAAAAATTTCTGATTGCTTGTTTAAAAATCTCGTTCCCGATTAAGTAAATTCATCATAGAATAAATTTCGGATTTTGACCAATATTTTTTTTGCTTCATGCCAAAGTCTTTACAATTTTTTTTTGTTAAATCTTAAAAATCAGCGGTTGGATTATGTTTTCGCAATCTTAATTCCTCAAAGAAAAATTTACAAAAATTTTGTTAAAAATGATTAAAATACTCTTGCACACATTCAAACATGTCTGTACATCTGAGTTTTCTCCCATGCTTGAATTGTGAAGATTTTTTAATATTTGCGGAAAGCACTAAGGCATTGAGATACTAAGGAACTAAGATCGTTTCAAATTATTAATATTAACAATAGTGCTATTTTGAAAATAATTAATATTTGAAATGAACTTCCCAACTTACAAACTTGCCAATTCCCCATCTTATTTATATTGCTTTAAGTATACTTTTCATTTATCATAGTAGAAAAGGGAGTTGAGGAATTATGGAAGAGAGAAATAATAAACCGATAGTAAAACTTATATCAAAACCGCAAAATATGTTAAAAACGGTTTACACGGCATGCAGAACTTGTTACAGTGCGCAGTCGCCTGTTGATATGTATGAAAATGATGTTGATGATGAAAAAATGCTTAAACTTATAAAAAATGTTGTTGCATCAGGTCATCATTCGACTATAGAACACATTCAGGTGAGTTTTGCTATTTCAAATGTATCAAGGGCATGTACTCATCAGCTTGTAAGACACAGATTGATGTCTTTTTCTCAAAAATCTCAAAGATATGTTCAGGAAAAAGGGCAATTTGATTACATAATTCCGCCGACAATTGATAAAAATCCCGAATTAAAAGAAAAATTTATATCATTTATGGGTGAAATTTCAAATAAGTATCAGGAATTTGTAGATGCAGGTATTCCTGCTGAAGATGCAAGGTTTGTTCTGCCAAATGCAACTTCGTCTTCTCTTGTTGCGAGTTTGAATTTAAGAGAACTTATTCACCTTGCGCAGCTAAGATTATGTACAAGAGCGCAATACGAAATAAGAATGATGGTCAAGGCAATGTGTGATGAAATAACGAAAGAAGAACCGTGGTTAAAAGAATATTTAGTTCCGAAATGCGAATTTTTGGGCTTTTGTGATGAACACAAATCCTGCGGAAGAAAAATAACAAAAGCAGAACTTTTTGAAAAGGCAGGAATTTAAGTGAAAGCTCTTGTTCAACGTGTTAAAAAAGCATCTGTAACAATTGATGACAAATTATATTCCAAAATTGATCATGGGTTGCTTGTGTTTTTGGGGGTTCAAAAAGGTGACAGCAAAGAAAACGCCGATAAATTGGCTCAAAAACTTGTGAATCTCCGGATATTTGAAGATGAAAACGATAAAATGAATTTGTCATTAAAAGACGTAAATGGTCAAATGCTTGTTGTTTCGCAGTTTACTCTTTGTGGAGATTGTAAAAAAGGCACTCGTCCGAGTTTTGATAATGCAGAGCTTCCGGACAAAGCAAATGAACTTTATGAATATTTTGTATCCAAAATTAAAGAACAGGGGATTAAAGTACAGACAGGCAGTTTTGGTGCAATGATGGATGTTGAGCTTATCAACGACGGCCCTGTTACTTTTATGGTCGAAAAATAAATAACTCTAATCCGTTCGGGAATATTGATTTTTACAAAAATATCATTAAATAGTTTATATGGTGTTTAATGGTGTTAAAAATTATTATGA
>CACXAK010000040.1 GCA_902765655.1 uncultured bacterium
CCTGTTTTCAAAAGAATAGCCGGCAATGGGACTCGAACCTACAACCTACGGTTTACAAAACCGTTGCTCTGCCAATTGAGCTATGCCGGCACCTCTTTCGTAATTTCAATTATATTTAAAAAAAAGTCAATGTCAAGCGCATTTGTTTGATTTATAATTGTATTTAATGATACGTAAACAAGGAAAATTATTATGGTTAGAGCTATTGCACCAATTTTATTGTTACTTATTTCAAATATATTCATGACTTTTGCATGGTATGGACATCTAAAATTTAAAACGTCTGCTCTTTGGGCTGTTGTTTTGATTAGTTGGGGTATAGCATTTTTTGAATATTGTTTTCAGGTTCCTGCAAACCGTATTGGCTATGAAACTTACAATGCTGCGCAGCTGAAAACTATTCAAGAAGTGATTACTCTTGTTGTATTTAGCTTCTTTTCTGTTTTTTATCTGAAAGAACAATTCAAGTGGAATTATCTTGTTGGATTTGCCCTTATAGTATTGGCCGTATTTTTTATTTTTAAAAAATGGTAGTTCCCGGTGTTAATAAAGACGCTAAGGCACTATGATACTAAGATACTAAGATACTAAGTTCGTATCAGGTTTGAAGTAGATAAGCAGATAATAGTTAATTTCTTTACATAAATTAATTATTTTTGGCAGCTATATATAATTTCCCCCAAGATGCAGGTTATGAATTATTTGTCTGTGTAGCTGCGTCGACCTGCCTTTTTACCACCCCTTGATTTTATGAATTTAGCGTTTTAAAATGTATTCAGTCGAAATATTACACAAAAATTCAGGTTTGGAATCCTGAAAGAAAGAGGTAAAAATGAAAGCAGATATTCATCCGGAATATAAGAAAACAGTTATCAAATGTGTATGCGGCAACGAAATTGAAACCGGCTCAGTTCAGGACAACATCACTGTTGAAATTTGCAACAAATGCCATCCGTTCTACACAGGACAACAAAAAATTCTTGACTCTGAAGGAAGAGTTGAAAGATTTAACAAAAGATACGGTAAGAAAAACTAATCCGTTAACAACAATTTTAAAAAAGCTCCGAATTTTTTTCGGAGCTTTTTTATTATATAATTTTAGTTTGTCCATTTGTCAGAAATGTAACTCAATATTGCGCCGCCAATTTCTTCATTTGGATCAAACGGCTGATTGGGGTTATTCGGTTTCATTGAATTTTGAATTAACATTTTACACAGCGGACCAAAAGCATCAGGCACCTGAATTTTTCTGTAAATTCCTGCCAAAAAAGTTTGTATATTAGGAGATTGGGTTTGGTTAAATCTCGAAAAAACAGGATAAAGTTTATCAATTCCTTTTGTTCCGTTATCCAGCATTCTGTCCATAATATACAGGGTTTCGGTAACCTGCGCTTCATTATTTGAATGTTCCAGAATATCTGTCAGGTATGGCAGTGCATTTTCTTTTCGTTTTACAAAATAATCAACTTTATTTTGGTCAAAAAGACAGTAATTTCTATTCCGGTTTGGCATATTAACATTTGAATTTGAAACATTATTACCGTACGAATACGTTCTATATGTAGTATATTGATTATTTATAGCATTTATTGTCATTTTTAATCTCCGAAATAACTTAGTGCCTTAGTATCTTAGTGCCTTAGTATATTAGTGTCTTAGCATCTTGTTCTAATTTCTTAGTGCCTTAGTGCCCTAGTATCTTAGTGCCTTTATTTATGAATATACAAATGGAGGCCCATTTTTAATTTCCAGCAAAATGTTTTCTGCCATTGTTTTTAATTCTTGTTTTGAGCGTTTACCGCTATCGACCTGTTTATAAAATTCTTTTACAAGCGGATTTATTGCAGAATCTTTTTTTGCTTTGAAATTCCTTAATTCAGTAGAAACAAGACGCTTTTGTAAATCGAGTTCTGTCTGTGCATTTATTTTTTTGACCTGAACATCTTTTAATGCTTCGCCCGCAAGTTTTCCGCCGTAACCAATTGCGGTAATAGAGGTTATTCCGCCAAACAGTAAACCGAATTGCGGATTTGAAGTATCCAAAAGCCAATTGTAGAAAAATGCCTTATAATCATCTACAAAAGAATTAAATGCAGGTTTTGGTGTTCCGTCGCCGCCAATATTCGGGTTAACTTTTGTAGTCGAAGTTTCAATTTTTTCAATAATTTTCTTCTCGAAATTTTCTTTTTCTTCTTTTGTCCAATTTAAAGCAGTGACTTGCTCTTTGATAAATTCTTTTATTCCTTTTGAATTTTCGATTTCAACAAACATGTGTTCAAGATTTTTTTCATCAACGTGTTTTGTTTCATTTGTCGATGTTTTTACAAGCTGGGAAATTGCTTTTTTGGTTTGTTCAAGGGTTTCCTGCAAATGCACTTTGCTTTTTGTCAGATTCTTTAATGACAAAAAACCAAGACCTATAATCCCTGCAAGTGTACCGATACCTAATAAAATGTTCCCAAAGTTAGTATTTTTGAAAGATTCTTCGCTATTTGTCATTCTGAGGGCAAAGCCCGAAGAATCACCTTCATTTCGCTCAGAATGACGAGAACTGAATGCAAACTGAGCAAAACTTTTGCGCCCGAATGGTGTATCCGGTTTTTCTTCAGGCGGGTTCAAAAAACCTTCAAAATCTTTTGTGTATTTAGAAAGCATAGAACGAATTATCTGCATCTTGCCGGAAAATGCCTGAGTTTCTACTGCAATTAAATTTTCCTGTAAATTTTTTTGAATGTTTGATTCTTTGCGCTTTACCCAAATATCTTTGTATCCGTCAAAGAATGTTTTTCCCATAAATGCCATTGCTGAAAGTGTAAGTACTCCTGCACCTGCAATAAAAGTTTTGCTGTTCGGACTTTGAACCATTTGATATATAACCTGTGAGGTTTCTTTACTTAGATTTACGTTTCTTGTAACTGCAGGAAGCCATTTTTCTTTTGCAAGATTTTTGGACGCTTTTGCGCTGTAACGTACAAAACCTGTGAGCCCTGCAATTGCACCCATTACTCCTAATGCAATTGTACTTAACGGCAATAACTTTTTATCAACGATTTGGTTATCTTTGTATAATTGTGATGGCATAGTAGTATCATCAGATATGACAAAAGTATCTTTCAAATCCGACAGAGAAATATCATTATCCTTAACAAAGCTGTTTACAATAACTCCCTCTTTTGTCGAATTGATGTTTCGTTTTTGGGATTGAGTCATATTTCTGTGCTGAATCAGTTGTTCGTTTGCAAAAGGATTAATGTTCATATTCGGCTATCCTTTCTTCTTCACGTTTGAATTTCCTTGAAAGATTGTGTATAAAAGTTTTTAGATTAAATGCTTTTTTGGTCTCATCAATTTTTTTGTCGTTATCATCTGTTTCGTCTGCACCAAAAACAAAAAATATTGACTTGAGCTTCTTTTTAATACTTCCCATAAGATTTGATAATGATTTTGTCAGTGCAGCTTTAAACTCTCCGTATACGGCTGCAAGTTTATCTGCAATATCTGCAAATTTTTGTGCAAAGTTTGCCATAACATTCGGGATTGCAGACATAATGTTAATTACTCTTGCAACAACCTGTGTTAATACAAAATTTACCGGAGCAGAAATAATTGCCGGCATAGATTTTGATATATTCGTAGCAAGGTCAATAATTCTTTGATGCATACTCTCAAGATTTTTCTGAAATTGAACCATTGATTGGATAAAACCCTGTTGAGATGCCTGAGCTCTTTGTTGAGCTGCTTTTTGAGCTCTTAGCATTGCACCTATTGCAGCACACTGATTATATGTCATTTCTCCGACATTCCTGGGGGTATCACGTTTTGTTGTCGAATTCCCTCCCGCCATTCCGCTGCATATAGGGCATGCGCCTGCAGGAAGACCATGCGGGCAACAACCTATTTTTGAATTATGAATATGCGGTGCTGCTCCTACTGACATTAAAAAATCCTCTCTGAATCAAAGAGGACACAACCTTTGGAATATTTATTTTATTTTCCCAAACTGCACGTAGAAAAATAAATATTCTTGAGTGTTCCGACTTTTACGGCTGCGGCAGCAGTTGAAGATATTCACTTCATTTCCTCTTTGTTCCATGATGGTAAAATAAGAGTAATTTCATGTCAAACATTTCAGAGTATTTTGTTACAAAAAATAATTAGTATTTCAGCGGAGATTGTCTGAAAATTTTTCTGAAAAAAGGAAATGCATGATAAAAGATTTCTTTTGTCGGATATTTCAATTTTTTTATAATAGTAATTACCGCTTCATTATTTTTTTTGTCCCAAACCAGAATTGATGCAGGACTAGGACTGAAATACAAATCCTTATTTAAATCCAATTTTTTCAGTCCTTTTTCATTCTTTATAAATGGTCTGAGTAAATTTTTTAATGATTCAAATTCTGCCGGACTAATAAATCTGGGCATATTTAAATCAAAATCATTCAATATAAGTTTCTTCTCAAGTTTTTCAATAGCAGGCGTTAAAACGTATTTTCTTTTGCCTGCTTCTTCAATAAATCCGCAATCCTGACCGTGGTATAGAACATTTTTTACATATTTGTTAAAAGTCATTCCCGGGGTTAATTTATTTAAATTTGTTCTGATTTTTGTAATAAACATATCAATCATAGTAAAACGCATAAAAAAAAAATTTGCTACTATTCTTAAAATTAATATTGTTATTTGTGTTATACTGAACTAAACAGAGAGTAAATGGAGTATACAGAAATGAAACAAAGCTATTACCCGCAGGAAATAGAAAAGAAATGGAAAAAATATTGGGAAGATAATAAAGTTTTTAAAACAGAAAATGATAACGGAAAGCCAAAATATTATGCGTTGTCGATGTTTCCGTATCCGTCAGGCAAATTGCACATGGGGCATGTACGCAATTACACAATTACTGACGTAATTGCGAGATTTAAAAAGGCAAACGGATTTAATGTATTGCATCCGATAGGATGGGATAGCTTTGGTTTGCCTGCGGAAAATGCTGCAATGAAACATAATGCCGACCCTGAAAAGTGGACTGATGAAAACATTGCATATATGACTGAACAATTGAAGATGCTTGGGCTTTCATACGATTGGGACAGAGAAGTAACTACCTGTAAACCCGACTATTACAAGTGGACTCAGTGGATATTCTTGCAATTGTATAAAAAGGGCTTGGTTTATAAAAAAGAAGCTGCCGTAAACTGGTGCCCTGATTGCGGAACGGTGCTTGCAAACGAGCAGGTAATAGACGGTAAATGCTGGAGATGTGATTCAGAAGTTGAGAAAAAGTATTTATCTCAGTGGTTTGTAAAAATTACCCAATACGCGGATGAGTTGTTAAAAGATTTAGATTTGCTAAAAGGTTGGGGTGATAATGTTAAAACTATGCAGGCGAATTGGATTGGAAAATCGCATGGTGCAATTTTCAGATTCCCTGTTGTTGATGCTCCAAATGGTGAAGCAATAGAGGTTCCTGTTTATACAACAAGACCTGATACGGTTCATGGAATAACCTATCTTGTTGTTGCTCCTGAATACAAGGATATTGAAAAACTTACGACCGCTGAAAATAGAGATGCAGTTGAACAATACAGAGCAAATGCGCGTAAAATGTCTGAAATCGAACGGCTTTCAACTGACAGAACAAAAACGGGTGTTCCTTTAGGAACTCATTGCAAAAACCCGTTTACGGGTGAAATTTTCCCGCTATGGACAGCAGATTATGCGCTTGTTGAATACGGTACGGGTGCTGTAATGGCTGTTCCGACACACGATACAAGAGATTTTGATTTCGCGAAAAAATATAATTTGCCGATGAAAGTTGTTATTCAAAATCCTGATAGCCCTTCGAACTGTGAAAATGAAGCATATACAGAAGAGGGTGTTTTGGTAAATTCAGGTGAATTTAACGGGATGAAAAATACCGAAGCTAAAAAAGCAATTACTAAAAAAGCAGTTGATGAGGGTTTTGGAGAATTTAAAACTCAATTCAGACTTCGTGATTGGTTAATTTCCCGCCAAAGATATTGGGGCGCGCCAATCCCTGTTGTATATTGCGATAAGTGCGGGATTCAGCCGGTGCCTGAAGATCAGTTACCTGTATTGCTGCCGAAAGATGTGGATTTCTCGGTTGTTGGTAAATCGCCTATAACGACATCCCCAACTTTTAAAGATACGGTATGCCCTTGCTGCGGCGGGCATGCTACCCGTGAAATGGATACAATGGATACATTCATTTGTTCAAGCTGGTATTATTTGCGTTATGCAGATGCTAACAACGACAAAGAATGTTTTAATAAAGACATAGTAAATAAATGGCTCCCTGTTGATCAGTATGTAGGCGGTATTGAACACGCAATTTTACACTTGTTATATTCAAGATTTTTTACAAAAGCATTGCGTGACTGTGGGCTTTTAAACTTTGATGAACCGTTTAAAAATCTTTTGACTCAGGGTATGGTTTTAAAAGACGGGTCAAAAATGTCAAAATCAAAAGGTAATACGGTTGATCCTGATGAAATATTTGAAAATTACGGAGCAGACACGGCAAGATTATTTATTCTTTCAGATTCCCCTCCTGCAAGGGATTTCGACTGGTCAGATGCAGGTGTTGAAGGATGTTATAAGTTCCTAAACAGAGTTTGGCGTCTTGTTGCATCTAATGCTGAAAATATTAATCTCAATTATTCATTAGGTTCAAATCTTTCAAAAGATAATGATGATTTGGTTCGTACAGTTCACATGCAAATCAAGGGTATTACAAATGATATTACAAATGAATTTCAGTTTAATACAGTAATTTCAAAATATCGTGAACTTGTAAATGCTATTTATGATTGGCAGGCAAAGAAATCTGAACTTAGTGACGAAGATAAGAATGTTTTGAGTTTTGCAATTGTTTCAATGCTCAAATTGATGTCGCCTGTTGCGGTTTATCTGACTGAAGAAGCATGGCATGAATTAGGCGGTGAAGGTTCAATTCATGATCAGCCTTGGTGTGAGTGGGATGAAAAACTTGCTAAATCTTCTTCAATAACAATGGTTGTTCAAATCAACGGTAAAGTTAAAGATAAAATTGACGTAGATGCTGAAATTTCAAAAGAAGAAATGGAAAAACAGGCACTATCGAGCGATAAAATTAAAGAACTTACCTCAGGAAAATCAATAATAAAAGTTATTGTTGTTCCGGGAAAATTAGTTAATATCGTTGTAAAATAATAAAATTAATTATTCATAAACAAATAAAGGTTGGTATTATAGTACCAACCTTTATTTGTATAAGTTTTATAAATATTTTAAATATGTCTTTGTCCCGGGGTTAATAGCAAATCAGAGAGTCTGTCAGAACCAACAAAATCTCTTTTTGACATAAGCCGTGCTGCAAGGTGATTATCGTAAGGAACAAATCTGTGTCTTATCTCAAAAGAACCGTCATTAAAATCAATTACACAATAGCATGCTTTTGGTTCTTCAGTCATTGGACGTCCGACTGAACCGACATTTACAACGGTTTGTCCTGAATTTGTCTGATATCCGCATGGTATGTGAGTATGACCGCAAAGAATGAGTTTCTCTGTTGTTCCTTCAATCATTTCTTCAATATTTTCAAGAGACATACCGGGGAGAATATCTTCATTATTTGCTCTTGGGGATCCGTGAACAAATAATACGCTGCAGCCATCAATTTCCTGACTTAATTGTGGAGGAAGATTATCAAGATAAGCTCTGTATTTATCATCAAGAATTTCTACATCACTTTCAATGGCATTTGCCATTACAGGATATTGTGCATCCAAAAAATCCACGACTTCAGGCCCGAAATTCGCAATCATTTTATCTGTATTACCCTGAATAACAGTCCATGTATCCTGTTCCATAACATAATCCATAACTTCTTTGGGTTGAGGACCTGCAAGAGCCAAATCTCCCAGACAAAATACATGTTCGCAACCCTGTTCAATAACATCTGTCATAACAGCTTCCATTGCCTGAACATTTGCGTGAATATCAGATAAAACTGCAACTCTCATTTATTTCTCCTTAATTTTTCTTGTGTTAATATTATACTATGATAAACAGAAGAAAATCAAAAGAAATTTCAATAGGGAATGTAAAAATCGGTAATAATAACCCGATTAGTGTGCAATCAATGTGCAATACCGATACTCGTGATGTTGATGCGACCTCAAGGCAAATCAGAGAACTTGCAGATGCGGGATGCGAAATTGTGCGGCTTGCAGTTCTTAATAAAGATGCGGGTGAGGCAATAAAAGAATTGGTAAAACTATCTCCTGTTCCTTTGGTTGCAGATATTCATTTTGATTA
>CACXAK010000041.1 GCA_902765655.1 uncultured bacterium
ATTCCTTATAATAAAGTCTATTATAAGAAAATATGCAAAATAAATATTGAAAGTTTTGTGCTAAAATATACGTAAAAAAGGGAATGTTATATGGACTTTACAGATACAGCAAAAAACGCAAAAGAAGCATCATTAAAAATTGCAGGACTTAACACAGAAATTAAAAATGAGGCATTATCTGCAATTGCAGATGCAATTGAAACACATAAAACAGAAATCTTTACTGCAAACAAGCTCGATTTAGAAAATGCGCAGCTTCTTGTTGAAGAGGGGAAGCTCGCAAAATCAACTTTCAATCGTCTTAAACTCGATGAAAACAAAATGCGAGATATGATTCAGGGAGTTCGTGATATTGCAAATCTTGATGATCCTGTAGGGAAAATTTTATTAAAGAGAGAACTTGATAAGGATTTAATTTTAGAAAAAGTATCTTGCCCTATCGGAGTTTTGGGGATAATTTTTGAAGCAAGACCCGATGTAATTTCACAAATTTCATCTCTTGCAATAAAATCATCAAATGCGGTTATTCTAAAAGGCGGGAAAGAATCTATTAATACAAATAAGAAAATAATGGAAATAATGAACAATGCCCTGAAACAGATTGAAGGATTTCCGCAAGACGTCGTTCAGCAAGTGTTTACGCATGATGATATTTCACAAATGCTAAAATGCGACGAATATATAAATTTGATTATCCCAAGAGGGGGGAATAAACTTGTTCAATATATAAAAGACAATACGAATATTCCAGTTTTGGGGCACGCAAGCGGAATTTGCCATATTTTTGTTGATAAAGATGCTGATATTGACGATGCGATACGAATAGTTGTTGATGCAAAAACGCAATACCCAAGTGCTTGTAATGCGGTTGAAACACTTTTGATACACAAAGATTTTAATAAAAAAGATGAACTTCTTGCTGCACTACAGCTTGAAGAAATTAAATTGGAACTGAATCCGGATGATTGGGCAACAGAATACGGAGACAGGATTCTATCGGTAAAAATTGTTGATAATATTGAACAAGCGATAGCACACATTAACAAATACGGTTCAGGGCACACCGATAGCATAATAACAAATGATTTAAATAATGCAGAAAGGTTTATGAACGAGGTTGATAGTGCAGGAGTTTATCATAATGCCTCAACTCGCTTTGCTGACGGATTTCGCTACGGTTTTGGAGCAGAAGTAGGGATTTCGACAAACAAAACCCACGCAAGAGGTCCTGTCGGACTCGAAGGTCTGACTATTTATAAATACAAATTACACGGTAAAGGTCAAATTGTTGATGATTATGCCAAAGGCACAAAGCAATTTCATCACAGGGATATTTAACTATTGTAATTATTTAATTGAGAGAACAGTTTTTACAATGTCAGTTATTGCATTTATTTCTTTGTCTGTCGCAGATGATAGTAAAGATTCCAAAACTTCTTTATTGCTTTCTGAATCAGTGAACACAAACAATTTATATACAGGTACATTCAGAGCTTTTGCTAATAACGGTAATTTATTAAAACTCAAGGTATTTTTTGAATTTTCGATATATGATATTGTTTTGGTTGATAAGCCGGTTAATTCTGCTAATTTTTCCTGACTCAGTCCTGATAATTTTCTTAAATAACGAACTCTTGAACCAAATAATTTTTTAAAATTTATATCCATAATAAATAATTATGACTTATTAAGGTATATTTCTCTATCCTATATAGCGGTATTAATAATACCTTGATTTGTAATAAATTAATGATATAATGCTTTTACAATTTGAATATAAGGAGTTATGTATGAAAAAGAAATTAGTTGTTTTGGGTATTATTAGCTTTATGTCACTTGGTGGAATGGTCTATGCAGCGGAAGCAGATTCAAAAATAAACATTGAGCAATCAAATATTTGTATTGATGCAGCAAAATCTTTCTATGAAAATCGGGATTATGCAAATGCTGAGAAAAAATTAAATGAAGCACTTAAATTAAATAATAAAAATGCTGAAGCATATTTTAGGATTGGGATGATTGAAGATGTAGTTAAAAATAATAAAGATAAAGCAATCAGTTATTTCACGAAAGCTATTGAGCTTGATCCCCATAATGTGGATTATTACAGAAGCAGAGCAAATAAGGAAGCTGAAAAAATGCAGTTTAAGCAATTATATGATGATTTAAATAAAATCATTGAATTAGACCCTCAAAATGCTGAGGCATATGAAACATTAGGAATAATGAATGATGCAAATGGGCATAGTGAAGAATCCCTTGAATACTTTAATAAAGCGATACAGTATTCTCACAATAAAAGAGTATTGTATGCTTTATACAAAGAAAGAGCTTCAGCAAAAATAAATTTAAGAGATTATGACGGTGCTATTGCTGATTATAAAAATGCAATTGAGTTAGCAAAACAAGTAAATGATTTTGACAAAATTTCCGATATTGAATACTTAAATCAAAGAATACATATGCTACAAGAAACAAAAAAGATATTTAAGTAATGAATACTGATATAAAACAAATGAATACAATATTAGCGATTATAGTTGCTTGGTTGATATCAATGGTAATATGTTTTATTATTGGCATATATTGGTTCCCTCCAATTATAAATTATCCATTAAGTCATTCAATAACCTTAGCGTATTTACTTTATCCGTTGTGTAAAAATAATTTTGATTATAAAGTAGCATATCCAAGCATATTATTTTTAATTAAAAGAATAATTAGCTCTTTTATTATATTAGCATTTTTTAATGTATTTACATCCTTGGGTCGAGCAACTATGTAGATGTACGCTATGGAACATTAAATATAAAGGAAAATTAAATGGAAGAAACTGAAATTCAAACAAATAATAATTTTGAAATTTGTTTCAATATTAACGTTGATATCAAAAATGAAATAAGCTATATTGAATCGGAGTATTTGATAAAACCTGACGATAAAAAATTTATGTGTGCTAGTTTGTTGATATGCACGGCTGCTAGAATTGTATGGTTATCACAGACAACACAAAATCACACCGCATTGTTTTGGTATAGTCAGTTTAAAGATATTGCCAAAACTATGACATTTACGGATGAACCTACTAGTCGAAAATATATTAAAATATATGCTATAGGTACATCAGAAAAATATTATTTTAATTTGGATTATAAAGGTTTTCCATTTTGGGGAATATTTTCTAGCGAAATGCCTAATATGACGTCATACGCATTCGCAGCATTATATAAAATTTTCACAAAAGATATTTTACCTAGAAAGAAAAATATAAAATTCTACAAGAATTTAGATAAATTATTGCTAAAACTACAAAATTTCCAATTTGAAGATATGCACCCTAAACAAATAATAAAATTATGCATGTTAAGCGCAATAGAGATTTCATTTGGAGACGAATATGAATAAAATATTGGATAAGATAGTTATGCTCTGCGCATTTATATTATCATTTATGGCGATGTTTTTTACTTGGGTAGTAACTTCATCAAAAGCTTTTTATACAGTTACCATATTTGATATGTTTGCGGTAATATTTCTTACAATAAAAAATGGTTGGTTATTAATTATAATATGCATTTTGTGCAGTCTATTACATAAAAAGGAGTAGAATTGTAGGTTGGGTGAAACCCAACAATAAATAAAAGTAGGTCTGCTAATGCATACGCCGACTTTCTTAAATCAGCTGGATTGCTTCGCCTGACGGCTCGCAATGACATGATGAAACAAGATTGCATCGCTACCGTTCGCAATGACATGATTCCAGATTTGTAAAAATTGCATGTTGGGTGTACCTATACAACATAATGGCTAAATAACAGTAGAAAATATTTTATAATACATAAACAAGGCAACAAAAATTAATAAAACTCCGCAAATCTTCATTATAATTTCTGATATTTGATAAAATTTTTCACCTGAAGATTTCAGTTTTGAAGTTATAACTCCTGCAAGTATAAAAATCAGCCCCTGACCGATTGAAAACAAGAACAACATTAATATTGCCTGCCCCATATTGGCACTAACTGATGCAAAAGCCATAATACTTGCTAAAATTGGCGTTGAACAAGGTGTTCCGATAAGTGCAAACGCAGCGCCAAGCAAAACAGGATAAATAAATTCATTACTAAAATTATTCTGTGGCATCTCTTTTATCAATACAGGCAGCTGAATATCAAGTAAGCCAAGGATATTCAATCCCATAATTAAAATAACAGATGCGGCAACAAGTGCGAAATAAGGATTCCCGACAAAAATTTTACCTGTCAGAGCACAAATCAAGCCGATAATTGAAAAAACAATACTTGCGCCCAAAACAAAAAATATCATCTGAACAAAAGTTTTAGCCGGTTTGTCTTCTCCATACCCCCCAACATAACCGACAATTAAAGGCAACATCGAAAGAGAACACGGAGAAACAGAAGCAATCAAGCCCCCAAAAAATGAAGCCAAAAACATTATGTATATACTCGAAGGATTTTGAAATATTACGAGTAATTCTTCCATTATTATTTCAAGCCCTCTATTACTTCAATATATTCTTCTTTTTCCGCTGCACCTTCAAATCTTTTACATTCCTTGCCTTTTGAATCAAGCATTACAACAGTCGGAACAAGAGTTATATTATATTTTTTAATCAATTTGTTATTCATATCTTTTCTGGAATCTACAACAATCGTAGTATAAGAAACTTTATCTTTGTATTTTGGCATAATTTCATTAAAAATTTTCTCGACTTCTTTACATTCAAGACACATAGAAGATGAAAATTTAATAATCTGCGGCAAATTTGTATCAGCAATCGCAGTTGCATCTTTATTCCAGGATAACCCCCAAAATGCAACCAAAGGCAAAATTATTATTGCTAAAATTGTAATTATAGACTTTTTACTCATTATTTCCCTCTTTTCTTTTCAAATTACACCATATTATTTTGTTTTGGCATAATTTTTGCAATAAGTCACCCGGGCTGTTAATTACTCCCCGAGTAAAATATTGTCTATCAATCTTACCCCGCCGACTCTACAGGCAATAAATACTCTTGTATTATTATCAGCGATTGTAACTTCTTCCAAATCATCCTGATTCATAAATTCAAGATATTCAAGTTCATGATGCTCATTCAAAAAACTGTAAGCTGTTTCTTTTAAAGCGTCCACATCTGTTAAGCCGCGTTTGTAGCAGGAATTGATATTATTTAAAATCTTTGACAAAACAAGTGCCTCTTTTTTATCTTCATCAGATAAATATTTATTACGGGAACTGAGTGCCAACCCTGAATCTTCTCTGACAATCGGGCAAGGAACAATTTCAACCGGAATATTCAAATCCTTAACCATTTTCTTAATAATAATCAATTGCTGAGCATCTTTTTGCCCAAAAAATGCATAATCCGGCTGAACAATATTGAATAATTTATTAACAACGGTACAAACACCATCAAAATGACCTACTCTTGATTTACCGCATAATTTATTAACATAAAAGAAAGGAGGAATAACATAAGTCAGAAAATCATTTGATCTTATTTGCCCTTCTCCATACATTTCATTAGGGCTTGGAGCAAAAACAATTGATACTCCGGCATCATCACACATCTTGGTATCTGCTTCAAGTGTTCTTGGGTATTTGTCCAAATCTTCCCCGGGGCAAAACTGAATCGGATTGACAAAAACTGAAACAACAACTCTGTCACATCTTTCCACCGCTTTTTTTATCAAGCTTAAATGCCCTGCGTGTAATGCGCCCATTGTTGGAACCAACCCAACAACAAGCCCCTGTTTTTTCCATTCTTTAACCTGTTCTCTTACTTCATTAATTTTATGTAGTAACATTAGTAAACCTCATTTTCGTTAGGGTAATCACCGCTTTTTATGTCTTCAATATATTTTTTTGCACAGTCAGTAATAAGCGTTTTCATATCGCCATATCTGCGAGCGAATTTCGGGGTAAAAGCATCAAATTTCCCGAATAAATCATCACAAACCATTACAAATCCGTCACAATATCTGCCTGCTCCACAGGATATTGTAGGTACTGATATGTTTTCAGTAATATTTTTTGCAACCTGCTCAGGCACCATTTCTAAAACGATAGAAAATACTCCTGCTTTTTCTAGTCTTTTTGCCTGTTTTAAAAGCTTATCTGCTGCATCTTCTGTTTTTCCCTGAATAATGTGTCCCCCGATTACATTTTGGCTTTGCGGGGTAAACCCGATGTGACCCATTACAGGAACACCCATATTAATCGTACATTCGATAAGTTTTTCAATATAATCATTACACCCTTCGAGTTTAACGGCATTAGCACCGTTTTTAACCATATTACCAATATTTTTAAGAGCTGACTGAATATCAATTGTATAACTCATAAAAGGCATATCAGTAACAACCATCGCTCTGTTTACCCCTTTAGCAACAGCTTTTGTAAAAATAGTCATTTCTTCAACACCGACACAATTGGTATTTTCATACCCCAATGCCGTCATTGCAAGACTATCGCCAATTAAAACTACATCAATTCCGGATTCATCAAAGTACTTCGCAGTCGAATAATCATAAGCCGTAAGCACAGAAAACTTCTCATTATTGTCTTTTATTTTCTTTAAAGTTCTTACCGTAACTTTATTATCCATTTTTTTGCTCTTTTCTGAACCAATAATACACTGCTCTTGCGACTCTGCCTGCACTATGTCTTATTAAGCCGTCTTTATTGGGTTCTACAAGATTATTTGCACAAATATTGATACCCAATTTTTTAATTTCTTCTGTATCAAGAACAACAGGGAATTGACCTTGTTCCTTATACTTTTCAGAAGGTTGTTCCGGTAAATTATTATTAACCAGAACAGCATCAACAAGATGCTCTACATTTGCATGTTTTAATAGTGCTTTAAGGTGATCTGATACTTTGTATCCGTCAGTTTCTCCCGGCTGAGTCATTATATTACATACATAAATCTTCTTTGCATTTGACTTTGAAATCTCTTCTGATATTTCTTTTATTAAAAGATTAGGTATTACACTTGTATAAAGACTTCCCGGCCCAAGAATAATAAGTTCGGCATCTCTGATTGCCTGTATAACTTCAGGAAGAGCTTTACAATCAGCAGGTTCAGAAAATAATTTTTCTATATGACCATGAGCTTCAGGAATTGCAGACTCTCCATGAACGATACTGCCATCCTTCATTTGCGCAACCAATTTCATATCGTCTAATGTTGCCGGTAACACACGACCTCTAAGAGATATAACATTTGCGCTTGCTTTAACAGCAGACGCCATATCCCCCGTAATCTCACACATCGCGGTCAAAAACAAATTACCGAAACTGTGCCCTTCGAGCTCATCCCCGTTATCAAAACGAAATTTAAAAAGTTTTGTAACCAAATCTTCATCGTCAGCCAAAGCAGTCATACAATGGCGAATATCGCCCGGAGGCAAGATTCCCAACGATTCTCTTAATCTCCCTGAGCTTCCTCCGTCATCACCAACACTTACAACTGCAGTAATATTATTGGTAATATTTTTTATTCCGCTTAAAAGCATTGATAAACCAGTACCGCCGCCAACAGCAACTATTCTCGGGCCTCTGCTTAATTTTCTTTTTCTGTATAAATTCTCCAGCAAAATATCACTATTTCTGTTATCAGGCAAATCTAGCATTGACAAATTTGTCATTCGCCAGCCCTTAAAGAAAAAGGCCATACCAATCATTATAATCCCAAATGCAAGCCATTCCGTTGAGATAGTATTGGCAATTTTACTTATGAACTGCATTGTATAAAATACCGGTTTAATATCGAATAATATTAATACCCCGAAAGTAATTAACAATGCGCCGACTAAAATCAGAGCAAACCATCTTTTTACCCGTAATCCCGGAATTAACCATCCTATTTGTTTTGGCATTTTTATCTTTTTCATATTGCTTCCCTAAAACAACCTATTCTACCCAACCTGATTTCATCGCATTTTTGTAATTATACGGAAGCGGCTTAATAATTTCATTTGCCGCTACAATTAATTCTTTCACATTTGCTAATTTGTTTGAGAAATGAATTGTATCAGCTTCAATTACTGTTTTGCCACCAACATTATTTGTGACTCTTGAATTATTTAGCAAATCTTTCAGCCTTGAAAGAGAAATTTCAGTATTTTCCAAATCTCTTGCATTAAAGATAATATTACCATGTTCGTCATAAATCTTTTCAAGATGAACTTCGTGTGCGACCTGAATATTTTCTTCTTCACCAACATTAGCAAGATTAT
>CACXAK010000042.1 GCA_902765655.1 uncultured bacterium
AAATAAAAATTGTGTTGTAATAAATATTAAAGACATTAACGGAGAATTGCAGAAATATATTATCAACTATGTACACAAAACTATTGAAACATATGATAAATACGTTTATTTCTTTGTTCCGCTTTCAGATGATAATTCAGATAAAAAACTTGTAAAAAGACTGATAAATCACAATCATGTATTCACAACAATTTTTGCAAGTCATTCTTACAAATATGCTTCAGAATTAAAATCTCATGCTCAAAACGTAATGTTGTTTGCTCCTGAAACAACACAGCATGATTTTGCTTCATACAACACTTTCCTGAACAAATTGAATCCGTCTGAAGGAATTATTTACGGGAAATTAACACAGGGAATTCCTTTAATTATTTCATTGGAAGATTTGAATCTTGATTTGACAAAAGAAGACGTCTTTGGCGACAGACAAAGATTTGTACCGGCAATTGAAGAAGATGTTTTGTCTTCAAATGATATTTATGCAATAAATAATTTGCAGGAAGCCCCGGAACTTCATTCCTCTCAAGATTTGAAAGCTGATGAAGATACATACACGGATTCATCATCAGATATTTCATCATTTGTACCTGCTGAAGATTCTGAAGATAGCTACGAATCTGAAATAACAAATCAGGATAATGAATTTGAATCTGATGAGCAGCCATACACAACTGAGGAATATTCAAATTCAGAAGCCGAGGACTCAATTCAAAACAAACCGGCTATAGAAAACATTTTGGCTGATGATAATGTTGAATATGAAGATGAAGAAACAGAAGGGGTTGAACCTGTTAAATCTGAAGATATTGAATCTGTTTCTCAAGACGTTCAAGATGCATCAGAAGAAGAAAATGACGATGACACAGATTTATCTTTTATGGATGAATTTAATGCCGCGGGTGAAAATGAAATAGAATTACCTGAAAATGATTTTCCACAGGAAGAAAATGACCAACTTACCGAAGATGATTTAGATTTTATAGAAAATTCTCAAAATGATAACCCGATTGAAAATGATGATTTTTCGGATGAAGATTTTGATGACAATGAAAATACCCCAATTGTACCAGTGTATGAAACAGAAGATGAAACAGAACAATCAGTCAGCAATATAGGTTTCGTAGCAGGCGATAAAGTATCTCACCCGAGATACGGGAATGGTGTTGTTGAAAAAATTATTAAATACGGGAATAAAACTCTCTGTTCCATAACATTTGAAAATGTAGGAAGAAGACTTTTAGATCCGTCCGTTTCAGATTTTGAAAAAATATAATAAAATTATAATTATTTTCTTAAATTTGATGCACCTTTTAAATACACAAACTTTGGTTTAAAGTCTTCGTCACAATTATAAACAATAAGTATGCGCAGACACATTTTTAATGAGCCGGGGACATCAAGTTCGTGATAACACATCATTGCGACATCATCCCAACCAAGTAATAACCTTGGGAATTTGGCAGGAAAATCCGCATTTAAATCAGATGTTGTTGTAAAAATTACATGCGAAATATTTTTTGTACCTTTAATATCATTTTGTTCGAACATTTCACCCAAAAGTTCTAAAGTAGCATCTTCAAGTGCTTTTGAAGTATTTTCTTCAACTGTTATCGCGCCTCTTATACCTTTTGTTAACATCATCTTTTCACCCCGTTATACCAATCTGATGCCTTCATTTCACCTTTGCCTTCCGGCTTTACGGTTATCAGTCTTACAAGTCCTTTCCCGCAGCCCATATCTACACCATCTTTTGAATGAGCCGCAATTTTGCCCTGAACACCACTGCCATCAATTTTTTCCGTTTCAATAACTTTAATTATCTTGTTGTTAAAAATAAAATATGCCCCGGGACTCCTGCATACCCCACGCACAAGATTGTGAATATCAGTATTCGATTTTGACCAGTCAATAAGACACTCTTCTTTAGTCAGTTTTGGAGCCATACAAACTCCGTCTTCACACTGTTTTTCAGGTTTTAAAGTGCCATTTCTAAGTTCCACCAAAGTCTGTTCAATCATTTGCGGAGATTTTTCCCCTATTTCATTCCACAACTCTTCGCAATTCATACTCTCAGAAATCGGGATAACAAGTTTTTTGCATATATCACCACAATCAAGCCCGAGTTCAGTTATCATAGTACAAATCCCGGTTTCGCTGTCACCATTAATGATTGCACGCTGAATCGGATTTGCCCCGCGGTATTTTGGTAAAAGTGATGCATGAAGATTTATTGTTTTATATTTAGGAATATCCAATACTTCCTGCGACAAAATTTGCCCAAAAGCAAATGTTACGAAAAAATCCGGCTCAAATTTCTTCAATTCTTCCTGGACTTCCGGTTCTTTCCTTATTGACTGCGGCTGAAACACAGGAATATTATGTTCGAGTGCATACTTTTTTATAGGAGAAGCTTGCAGCTTTTTCCCTCTGCCTGCTGGTTTGTCAGGTTGTGTTACAACGGCGCAAACCTCAATTTTGTCAGAATTATTTAGATAATCCAACGATTTTAAACCAATATCAGGAGTTCCGAAAAAAACAATTTTTAACATATTTGGGATTTGAGCTCCTCTTCATCTAAAAGTTTATCCGGTTCAATTGAAGGAAGATTATGCTTTTGTAAAACTTCTTCTGCCTCAAATCTGTTTAAGCAGTGATCGATAAATAAGATTCCGTCAAGGTGATCATTTTCATGCTGAATACATCTTGCTAAAAGTGTTCCGTCTTTTACTTCCATAACAAATTGTTTTCCGTGTTCGTTTGTAGCTTTTACCAAGATATCTTTGTATCTGACAACGTCAGTATATGCTTCAGGGAAACTCAGACAACCTTCAGTACTTTTTACCGCGCCAGACTTTTTAATAATTTTCGGATTTATAAAAACCATCGGATCCATAGGATCATCTTTTGTTGAAGCATCAACAACAAAAACTCTTAAATTTACCCCGATTTGCGGGGCTGCAAGTCCAACACCGTTTTGGGCATACATAGTATCAAACAAATCTCTTATTAAATCGCTGATTTTTTTTGATACTTTATGAACTTCTTTTGAGGGTTCTCTTAATGATTCCTCTCCATAGTGCAACACTCTTTTTACTGCCATAATATGATAACCTTCCTTAACTTCTTTACATCATACTACAATAAATTCTCCCCCTTTGCAATAAAAGTGTAAAATGCTATCGCAAAAAAAATGATAACGTGCTATAATTATAGCGTTGATTAAGGAGTATAAATTATGAAAAAGCATGCACTAATTTTGGGTTTGATTATGAGTTTATGTTTTGCAGGTTCTGCAGCTTTGGCTACTGATGCTGAAGCAAATAAAACAATTACGGAAATCGGAATCCTGGTTAATGCCCAAAAATATCAAATAGCGTTAACAAAGTGCAATTCCGCTATACAAAAATACCCGGGAGAATCCTTTTTGTATTATTGGAGGGGCTCAATACATAATTCTATGGGAGAAAAACAAACCGCTATTGAAGATTTTAACAAGGCAATTGAGCTTGATGCAAAAAATGAAAAGGCATATGTCCTGAGAGGGATATGCAAGGCCGATTTGGAAGACAAAGAAGGCGCACTTGAAGATTACAACAAAGCAATTGAACTAAATCCCGATGATGGCAGCGCATATTCAATGCGTGCAATGGTAAAACTTGATTTGGGAGATTTTGACGGCGCTAACAAAGATTTAGATACTTCAAATAAATTGATGAACAGCAAGTAGGAATAAAAATGAGAGTACAAAAAATTGATAATACGCATTTTGGAGCACTGATAAGAATAAAAAGTCCTGAGGAACTGTTTGCACAGGCAAATCAAATGATTAATAACATATCCCCGGAATATAGAGGACTTATGGCAGGCGCATCAAGTACGGCTTCCAGTTCAGCCGGCTCCGGGCTGATAACAACAGGCAGTGCATCAAATTCTCTCGCAACAGGTTTTGATGTTATAGGGACTGCATATTGCGCAAAGGCAGCAGGTATTGATTCTTTTGGAATTGTTCCGAGTGCAGCAGCAAAATCAGCAAGTATTTTAACTCCGAAAACACTTGCTTCAAGCGCTGAAAACCCTTCTGTTGCAGGTGCTATATTTTCCGGCTTAGGCGGCTTTATCCATAAACACTTCAAAGTTTTTGGAAGCAGCACAAAGAAAATTCCGTCATAACTTATCTTGCTTCTTCAAGTTCGCGTCTTAAATCGTCAACCGAAACTCTCACAATAGGACTATTCTCATCTTTTTGCAAAACACAATGAGTTATGCCTGACTGAACAATAAATCTTTTACATAAAATACAAATCATATTATGTCCCCATATATATATCGTTGCATCCTGACATCTGTCTTGTCCTGCCTGAATAATTGCATTTTGCTCGGCATGAATCGAACGGCATGTTTCGTATTGAGTACCTGATTTGATATTATGATCAATTCTGTAACATGAACCGCGTTCAGCACACGATTCGACTTTTGACGGCGTCCCGTTATAGCCGGTTGCCTTAATTTTTTTATCAGTCCCGACAATTACCGCTCCGACTTGCGCTCTTATACAATTTGAACGACTTGCACATGTTTTTGCCAAATCTAAAAAATATTCATCCCATGGTTTAATATTAGTCATATTATTACCTTTCAATAATTTTTTATTGTAATGTCTTAGTGCCTTAGTATCTTAGTGACATACGGCCTTTATTTTAATATCTCTTATTCCTTATTTTTGTAAATATCATCGAAATTCCGTATTTATCAGCCATTTTTAAAATATCGGTTGATTTATTACTGTCGCCTGATTCTACAATTAATCCGATTCGCCCCTGAATAGCCGTATTCAATACCTGAGATGTCTCAATAGAACAATCCAGAGCCATCACGGCATCTTTTGAATTTTCACATGCCAAATCCATTGCACTTTCAACGGCAGTAACCATATTAGAACGCCCCTGAACAATGGCTTTTGTACTTAAATCTTTTACTATTGCAACAGATGAAGATTTTAAATGTTTTGAAATTTTCCACCCGAAAACTGCATCCTCAACTTGCTCCTGAGTTGGTTTTACCTGCGAAACAACCTTAAAGTTGTCTTTTGAAAGTTTACTTGTATTCTGCTCCTGAACCAAAATTCCAAACGGAGTAACTTTAATATCCTTTGAGCAAAAGCCCTGCAATTCATGCAGCGGAGTTTTAATTAAAATCACATTTATATCAGTATCTAAAAGATACGAAAATGCTTCTTTTGAAAACCCGACAGAAATTACATTTTTTATTTTCAAAGATTTTAATAATTTAGCGACTTCGAGAGATACTTCTTTTGAAAATCCCGCACTTGAACCGGCAATTGAAACCGGATCAGAATCTAGAGCTTTATTAAAAGCATCTTCCGTTGTCGCACCTAATGCAACCGCACAAATAAAACCTTCATTTGATATCACGGCAGAATTAACATCAAAAAATTCGCCCAAAATTTTTATATTTTCAGACAAATTTATGTAATCAATGTACTCTAAATCTTTATTTCTGCTCAGAATTTCATATTCCACGCCATCGGAAATTCCGGAAATTCCTGCCGCCTGATGCGGATTAGCCCCGCATGGCAATGATTCAATATTATTAATTTCAATAGTTTCCATATACAACCTCTTAAGTTGATACTAGCACGAATATATTGTCTGTTCAACTGATACAATTATCAAATTCCCTTGCAAAAATTGCATGTCTTTTATATAATCTTTTTAAGATTAGAGATATATTTTAAGAGGTTAATATGGCTGAAAAACTTAGTGATAATGTTGGGAAGAAGATAGTTGAAGCTTTAAAAATGCAAAATCAACCGTTAGACAGTGAACCAATTGATATTGAGGAAGAAGCTGTCGAAGAAGAAGTAATTGAGCATGACGAAGTTGATTCTGCTGGTGATTCTGAAACAGAATATAAAACTGAAGATGAAGATGCGGAAACAATTCAGCCTGATGAAGTTCCGAATATTGATGTTGCGTCAATTCTTAACGGGAATAATTCCATAAATGACCTTGATACAATATTTCAAAATACTTTGAATCAGAATTTATCAACACCGGCATTTAATGATTTATCAAGCGATATTGAGTACCCGAATAACGTTGCTATATTGGCCCATTTGATTACCAAGCTGCCTGCCGGGGTTTCAAAACAAACAGGCGCTTTAATTATTCGTCAAACAATGGAGGCACTCGGGATTCCAATGAAAGCAGTTGTAGGAGAAGCTAAACAGGTACAGCAAACTCTTACTGCAAAAGCAAGAGAATGCCAAAAAAATATCATTGATTACAGAAAACAAATTGCAACACTCGAAATTAAGGGACAACAATTCCAAAAACAAGCTGTCGCTATGAGCGATATGATTAACTTATTTATCAATACAGGTGTTTAAATTACTTACTTCCGTAAGAGAACAAATCCTGAATTTCGCCTTTTATCATTTCATCAACAGATTTTAGTTCTGTATCGATTTCTTGCAATCTTGTTTGAATCTCTTCTTTTTGTAAGCTCAAAGATTCTTCAAGAAGTTTAAATTTATATTGTCTTTCTTGTAAACGTTTTGATATAAGAGAATCTGATTCATAATCGGTTCCGACCTGCATAAGCTCATTTGTCGATTTTTGAGCCGCTGCAATCCCTTTGGTAATCAACAATAATTGGAATTGCAGATTGGATCTTTCCATTCTTAACTGCCGTCTTTGAATTGTTGCTACCAGTAATCCCATTTTCTTCTACCTTTTCTGATCTAAATTGGAACCTTTCAAGAAGTTATGGTCTGAGTTTTCGGCTATCAGCTGCTCCATTTTCTGTAATTGGTGCTGGTGATAATTTAACCTGTATTGAGCCATTTTTAACTTCTTTTTTATTGTCAGAAAATCTTTTATACCTTCTACTATTGATTCGGACAATGCTTTTATCGGATTAGTCCTTATTATATAGTTTCTTGTGTATATCAGAAAGTCTAAAAGTCTTCTGAAGTATAGTTCTAAAGATTCTTGGAACATGTATAATCCTTACACTTTAGACCTACATGTATTTAAAAACATATCTTGCTGATAAATTGCTAAAATTAACTTATCTCTCGTTACATTTCTTTACATGCAAAATCTATTACTGTTTCACTACATATTATTATACGGATAAAATTTAAAAAACTTTAATAAATTTATTAAAATATTTTTATACTTAATATCTCAGCGGGATTTTTGATCTTACGACTTCAATATTTTCATATCCGAAATTCAAAAGCATTCGGTTTGTACTTGTATAAAAAATCGTTTCATCAAAAGTCGGTCCGATATTTACCGAACTAACAGAACTTTTTTCAAAATGATATTCAAGATACGGAACAAAAAGCCCGTTTTTTTCAACAACCTTAGTCGGTTTACAGTCAGCTGTTCCAAATGCATTTACTATTACAATTCGGTATTCTTTCTCATTTTTAAACTGAGGATTTTTAAAGAAAATACTGACAATATTCAATACATCAATAAGCTCAAAAAGTATATCGAAAAGCTTTATATTGTTTTTATTTTTTGATGCGGCTGCTTTTTCAAACATAGTATTCCATTTTTTGAATATACTTTTTATAATCTTTATTTGTTTTTCTCTGTCATATATTACGCTGCCGTATATCGGCAAATAATTCTTATCGGTCATTTCTTTAATAAGCTTTTTCTTATTAAAACCAATATTGTAACCGGTGTAACTCAAACCTTTTGCATAATTATTCCAAAGAGTAAGATTGTCGCTTTCAGATGAAAACGATGTCGTAAAATATTCAAGTTTATTAATCAAATCATCGTTTCCGTCAACTATATTTTTGTATTTATTATCAAAATGTTTTTTAATTTTACCAAATAAATCGGCATTTAAATTTTGTACTTCGCCGGCAAGTTTTACAATTAATCTGTAAGAATAAGCAACTTCTTCCTTATCATTAAGATAAAGCACATTTGAAAATCTAATGGTTTCGCCCGACAAAATATTCAAAAGCTTTTCCGGCTTTGTGTAATGATAAATAGTATAATCAGTATCATTATCCAAAAGTTTCTTAATTTTTGGAATCTTTTTCAACAATTCATCAACGCTGATCTGAAACAGCGCCGCAAGCTTTCTAATCGTCTCGACACTCGGTTTTGCTTTTCCAACCTCCCATTTTGAAACCGCCTTATTAG
>CACXAK010000043.1 GCA_902765655.1 uncultured bacterium
ATATTAGTTGCCATACCGACAGCAATACCGGAAACACCGTTTAATAAAAGCATTGGCAATCTTACAGGAAGAACTGTCGGTTCCTGCAAAGAACCATCAAAGTTTGGCTGAAATTCAACCGTTTCGCAATCAATATCAGCAAGCATTGACTGGGTAATTTTGTGCATGCGGGCTTCTGTATAACGCATCGCAGCAGCACCATCGCCATCAACAGAACCGAAGTTCCCGTGCCCGTCAACCATCAAATATCTTGTTGAAAAGTCCTGAGCCATACGAACTAATGCCTCATAAACAGAGCTGTCACCATGCGGGTGATATTTACCTAAAACTTCCCCTACGATACGAGCGCATTTTCTGAATGGTTTATCAGGATACATCCCAAGTTCATTCATAGAATACAAAATACGTCTGTGAACCGGTTTTAAACCGTCACGAACGTCAGGTAAAGCACGTCCGACAATAACACTCATTGCATAGTCAATGTATGAGCGCTTCATCTCTTCTCTTATATTAACGGGAACAATTTTCCCATCTCCAAACATGTTCTGTTGAGTAGTCAATTACATATCCTCCAAGTCTTCTTATGACTAAATTATACCATAAACAAAAGCATCATGCCCAAATTCTTTACAAATGGTTAAGAAAAGGCACTAAGGCATTAAGATACTAAGGCACTAAGATATAATAACCTAAACACTCTTACTGCCTTAGTGCCCTGGTATCTTAGCGCCTTTTATTCACTTCCCTCTCGACCATCTCAAGCCACTTGGCATGATTATAGTTTTTATAACTGTTTGCAAAATTAATTAAAGAAGTCACAAGTTTGCGTCCGCTATCCGATTTCCCGACAATTAAATAATCTCCGTTGTCATTTTGGCAATATAAAATTTCTTTATGCACAATTTTTTCCACATTACTTTTGGGATTTTTGTTTATAACTTTATACAACCATTCGTGCAAAAGTGCCAATGGCGTAGTTTTATGCGTCATAAGTTCTTCGTTATAATCTTGTAAAAATTTTGCAAATTCTGTCAGTATCATTTTTTATCTCATATATGGTGTTGTAGTCGCAAAGCAAACTATATCATAAATTTCTGCCTTGTTGAGTTCTCTAATCATTTCTTCAAATGTTGAACCGGTCGTACAGATATCATCCATTAAAAGAACTCGCTTTGTCTGAGTTAATTTATCTCTATCGACCTTAAACGCTTTGTCCAAATTCACCAGCCGTTGCGCTTTTTTAAGATTATATTGCGGTTTTGTATCTTTTATACGTTTTATCAATTCAGAATTCAGCTCGTACCCGGAAAGTTTTGAAAATTCTTCCCCAACAAGCTCCATGTGATTGTATTTACGTTTCTTCAAACGCTTTGGATAAATCGGGACGGGAACAATCTGAAAATCACCCTCGATATTTAACCGCTTCCAATATTCATACATAAATTTTGCCTGATAATATGCCAAATCACGTTGGCGATGATATTTTAAACCTCTAATCATTTTTTGAAGATTTTTTGAATATTCTCCGGCACAATAGATATTTACACCATTGAAAGAACGATTAATCGCAACAGGTAAAAAATCCAAAGAATCATAACATGATGAACACATTTTTACGCATTCTTTTGACGAACCGCAAAAGTAGCATTTCTTTTTATATATCCAATCTAAAAGACTATCAAAAAACTTTCTCATAACATAATAATATCATTAATTAAAATGATTAAAGATTTTATTTTCTACATCCTGTTTTGAGTAATGAATAAGTTGACCCTCAATATTTAAATCAATCCCCAAGCCGTGTTTTGCTGTGCCGATTTGGACTCCACCATCAAAATCCTGCGGAACAACAGCGACAAGTCCGTAATCTTCCCCCCCAAAAAGTACCATATCCTGCCAATTTTCAAATTGTTCCAGATCTTTATCATAAGGAATTTTATCAAAATCAACTTCTAATAATACTCCGCTTTCATTTGCAATTGTTGATAAAGCATCCATAAGCCCGTCTGATGTGTCCATCATTGCATAAGGAACAACGTCATTCTGAGCTCCAAAATCTTCAGATTCTTTGGACTCCATCCTCTGAGTAACTGGAGATTTTGAAGCGAAGAATCTTGTACCCTGTGAACTGATTTGCTGAGAAAACTCAATCTGTGCCTGCGGTTCAAGATGTGCTTTTATAAATTTTTCCGGTTCGGCTTTACCTTCAAGTAACAATCTTAAGCCGGCGGCACTTGAACCATGCAAACCCGAAACTACAACTTTATATCCTTCTTTTGCATTTTTTCTTGATGAAATATTCCCGGCTTTTGCATCCCCGATTGCACAAACGGAAATATAAATTTTGTCAGATGAAGTGATATCCCCCCCGACAATTTTAATATTATCCTCCTCGCCCTTTGGGAGAGGGTTGGGGTGAGGGTTACAGGCAGATTTTGCCCCTTTATAAAAATCTTCTACAAAATCGGAATCAATATCATTCGGTAAAGATAGTGAAATTGTTAGATACATCGGCTTTGCACCACTTGCACAAATATCTGAAATATTTACCATAACGGATTTATAACCAAGCTGAAACGGGGTACAGAAATCCTTTTTAAAATGCACATCTTCAACAAGACTGTCCTGCGAAATTACAATACCCAAATCACGCAAATACGCACAATCATCACCGATGTAACACGAGTTTAAAATATTTTTTATTGTATTTATAAATTCTTTTTCTTTCACTTTTAAACTATATCATGCTCTAACAATGAAATAAACTCATTGACAAGGGTCGTATTCCACTTTTTACCTGCATCTGATTTGATAATTTCAATAGCATCGCGTCCTGACATTTTCGCTCTGTAAGGTCTTGCCTCAATCAGCGCAAAATATTCATCTACTATCAATATAATCTGAGAAGTCAGAGGAATCTCATCTTTTGATTTTTTATTCGGATAACCGCTTCCGTCCCAATTTTCGTGATGCTGTTCAATTATCGGCAAAATATCCTGAACATAAGATATTGGTTTTAAAATCTTTTGTGCCGCAATTATAGGGTGATTTTTAATAGTGGCTTTTTCTTCTTCAGTCAAAGGGGTTGCCTTTTGCAAAAGCCCCGGAGATATCATCAAATTACCGATGTCATATAACAATACCGCAACACGCAGATTATCAACATCTTCTTTCGGTAAATCAAATCTCTTTGCCAAAGATACAGCCATCAAAACTTTATTTCGGACAACACCATTTTCGTGCATAGGGTTGTATAATTTTGTGAGCATATCTGCAACCATATAAAGCGCATTCTGTCTGTTTTCACCCTCATCTGCGCTGTCTTTAAGTTTTTGACAAAGCTCTTTTGAAAGCCGCTGTGCCATAGGTACACGATTTTTTGACAAAATATCTATAAATGTATTGAGCGCAACCTCCTGCCAAGAAGTTTCAGACATAGATTTGGCAAGTGTAACCTGATTTCTGCCGTTACGTTTTGATGTATACATTGCCTGATCGGTCAGCTCTAAAAGTTCTTCCACATTTGAAGTATGTTCAAGGAATGTTGCAACCCCCAAACTGCCTGTAATATGCCCGATTGTATCAATTTCTCTGCTTTCTATTGCTTTACGAATTCTCTCTGCTGCTATCATCGCACCTTCAGACGAAATCCCGGGTAGTAATACATCAAATTCTTCCCCGCCGATTCTTGCAGGAACATCAATCGAGCGGGCATTTGATTTCAATATATCCGCAATAGTTTTAATTGCAATATCCCCAAATGAATGGCCGTATGTATCATTGATTTTTTTAAGAAAATCCAAATCTATACCGATAACAGAGAACGGAGTTCCCTGACGTCTTGCACGGGCAACTTCTTTATTTAATGATTCTTCAAAATATCTTCTGTTATACAAACCTGTCAATGCATCTGTTACGGCCTCTTCTCTGACTGCCTGGAACAAATCTGCAATTGTAATAGCCATTTCTATCTGTTTTGCAAATAAATTAAGGAAATCCGTTTCAGCCGGTGCAAGTTCTTCTCTTGATGAGAATACGCAGAACCAACCGAATTCTTTTTCACGAGGCATAAGCGGAATCACAATGACCGATTTGATCGGCTGATCAGAAAGTATTTGCGCTATTGTTTCCTGAGAAAGCTCAGGCAATACTGCTTTTAAAGACAAATCAAGCGCCTGAGTCTGAACTATTTTTTTTTCTTTCAAAGTATCTGAAAAAATACTGTTTTCCGTATAACTTAGACGACGCGTTTGTATTGACGGAGAACCGATAATATTATTTAATCTTTCAATAAGATTATCTTTTGACTGGACAATAATCCGGCAATAATCACCTTCTTCATCCGTGTATTTTCTTATGATTACACAATGCATATAACCGAGTTCACCCTGAGTACTGTTTACAATTGCCTCAAGAACATTTTCCAAAGGGGTAGAAGAATTCATCATATCCCAAATATGCTGCAAAGTCAGCATTCTGCGATTCGCATCATAAAGTTCTGCGGTTCTTTCCGCTATCTCTTTTTCAAGCTCCTGATTACGCTCATATATTTCAAGATAATCACGTTTTTCGTTGTAAATATTATTTTCAACTTCCAAAACTTTATTTGATAATTCTTTAAATTTATCGAAAAGTCCCATCTATAATTCCTGATTTTACATAAATGACATTAAATTCTAACATTATTTCAGCTAAATATCAAGCTGTTTATTGCATCCGTAACTTCTTTCACCGTTGGGATTAAAGTACATGCATCCTTGTTATCTTTCAACAAACATTTTCGTTTGAAACACGGCTGGCAAGGTAATCCGTGGCTACCTAAAGAAACATATTTATCATAACTTCCAAGAGGACCTAAAACTTCTTTCGGAGTACAGGTAAATATAGCAATAACTTTCGGTTTGCGAGATGCCCAGGCAAGATGCGCACTTCCGCTGTCAGGTGAAATTACCAGATCAGAGCGAGAAAAGACTTCGGCAAGTTCCAAAATATCTGTTTTGCCTGCCAAATTCAAACCCTTACCCTGAGAAATGTATTCTATAAGCTCATTATCTCCGGGACCGCCGGTGAAAATTAAATTAACTTTATCACTCAGGTAATCAACGACTTCCCGCCAATTGTCCCTGTTCCAATGTTTGTTACCCCACGTTGTTGCAGGCGAAATCACAACAGTCTGCTTATTTTTGTCTATGTTTGTCAATAAAGCATCGACTTTAAAAATTTGTTTCTTGTTTCGCGGCGGCAAAGTCACTTTTATATCTTCAGGAGCTACCTCTATACCCAAATGATTTGCATAACGCAGATAATTCATTACAATAGGTGAGTCCGGCTTATATGAGATATTATCAATCCATTCATTCCCGCCCAAAAGCGACATTTCTCTGCCTTCTTTTGATATTATTCTTCTTTTTGCCCCGCAAAAAAGCATAAAATACAAACTCTTGAACATCATCTGAGAATCTATTGCTATATCGAACTTTTCGCTTCGTAATTTTTTGATTATATCAAGATATTCAAGAAAACTTGTAAGACACATTCCGCGTTTTTTCCATTCCTTCATCGGAACTAATATTGCCTTGTCTACACACGGATTGTTTTGAACAATCTGAATACCTTTTTCGGATACAAGCCAAGTAACCTCATAACCTGCATCTTTTAGCGCATTCGCAAGCGGGACATTGAATATTACATCGCCTAGCGACGATAATTTTATCAGTAAAACTTTTTTCTTCCTTTTGACAGTCATAATAAACTCCACTAAGAATTATAACTCAAAAATGTAATAAATTTATCCCCGTATTTTTTTTGTTTCAGGATTTTAAAATCTTCGGGAACAGCGATTTCTGTAACGTGTTCAAGAATTATAAATTCCTCACATATATCCCTTACGACTTCAATACTTTTTTCATATACACCCGCAAAATAGGGAGGATCAATATATATGACATCAAATTTTTCATTCATCTTTGGGCAAATTTTTAAACTGTTACCTAAAATAAGCTTCAAATCATGAGATTTTTCATACTTTGAGAAATTAGATTTTATAACCGAATAAACTTTTTTATTTTGTTCAACGGCAACGGCTCTTTCAAACCCTCTTGATAACGCCTCTAAACTCATTATCCCTGAGCCGGAATACATATCCAAAAAACTTTTTCCGCCGAAATCCATCATCGAGGACAAAGTATTAAACACACTCATTCTGACTTTAGACAAAGTAGGACGTGTGATATTTTCGTCAGGTGCTTTAATTTTCTGTCTATTGTAAATTCCGCCTGTAATATTCATAAATTAAGATTAGCATAAAAGTAATTCTTGCGCAGGTGTGACGACACTAATTATTATTAAAAAAAACAGGTTCGAACCGAACCTGCCATAAATTAAAATATATATCAACAATACTTTTATTAACTCAATGCCATCAATGCTTTTACTGCACGAGCATTTTCTCTGACATCTTCTTCAAATTCTTCACCTGAGATTGTGCGTTCAAGAACATTCATTGCTTCCTGCTTATCTTCCAATGATAACAGGCAATTGATTGTGCTCATTGCAACAACGGTAGACATATCATTAATTCCTTTGCCTCTGTGAGAAATTACAACAGACAATGAAGCCGGTTCATTTCTTTTTACCAACGCAAGAGCCGTCATCTCTCTGATTTCATCGATTGATGAATTTGTTCCGATTTCTTCCAATACCGCAACTGCATCAGGGCTCGGATTGATTGTTAAAGAATCAATAATATCACTAACTTTCATATAATTTTTACTTGATTTAATTGTTGTTTCCATCTTTTACTCCCTTATGCCGCTACCGCTATTTCTTCTTCCAACGCTTTTAATGAATCAACCAACATTGGTTTAACTTCCGTATGAGGATCAAGTTTTGCCATTCTTGCAATTTCTTTTTCCCTTGACTTGAACAGTTTGCCCATGTCGACTGCCAATGCCTCTTTTACGGCATTATAACCATTTTTTATACCTTCACCCAAATGAATTTCGGTATTCCCGATTTCGCAAACTTTATTCCACGCTGCAACCATACCTTCTTTCATTCTGTGGCCAAATTCTTTTATAGATTCGATACCTTCATAAAATCTTCTGCCAAAATCATTGATTGAACCGACAAAAGTAGAATATATTCTTTTTGTGCTTTGGCTTATATTACCGACAACACCGGCATCTTTTTTTGAACTCAATTCAAGTACATCCGCATTTAAAACATTTTTCTGGAAATTCGCGAACGGATTAGAACTTCTGCGGACATTTTTTTCGTTAAGAGTCGTATTAAAAATACGGTGACTTAACTGACTTACTTTTTCTATTGTTGACATACTTTACCTCTCTTTTATAACTCTATATATCCACCAATTTAGTCTAGCATATCGACTGAATTTAAAATCATCCTTCCGTATGATTTGTGCTAAAATACGAATATGAATTACAAAAATCTGGAAGAATTAATACAAGTTGTAGCAAAACTCAGAGCCCCCGACGGATGCCCGTGGGACAAAGAACAAACTCATCAGTCGCTGCGTCCGAACATGCTAGAAGAAGCGTATGAAGCAGTTGATGCAATTGATGAAAACAACATGCCTCACCTGAGGGAAGAACTTGGAGATGTCTTATTGCAGGTGCTTTTACATTCACAAATTGCTTCAGAAAAAGGTGATTTTGATATTGAGGCAGTCGCAAAAGAACTTAAAGACAAGCTTATTCACCGTCACCCTCATGTTTTCGGGAACGCAAAAATTGATAATGCTCAAGATGTTTTGAAAGCATGGGATAAATTGAAAGCCGAAGAAAAAACAGAACGCAAATCAGCAATGGACGGGCTTTCAAAAAGCCAGCCGGCGCTTGTACTTGCTCAAAAAATTTCCAAAAGAGCAGTCAAAGTCGGATTTGAATGGCCTGATGAACAATCTTTGTATGATTGTTTTTATTCTGAAATTGAAGAATTTAAACAAGCACAAAAAGAACAAGATAAAAATCACATGGAAGAAGAATACGGTGACATACTTTTTGCTGCTGTTAATCTTGCACGCT
>CACXAK010000044.1 GCA_902765655.1 uncultured bacterium
TCTGTGTCTTCTCCGGGACGAAATTTTGCAACGTACGGGGATGTTTTTAAAAAATCTCTGACGGCTTGTTTCAGTGCGCCTGTGCCGTGTCCGTGAATTATATAAACGGGCGATAAATTGGCAAGACTTGCTTTATCAAGATAATTTTCAACTTCGTCAAGTGCTTCTTCTACTCTGTAACCTCTTAAATCAAGCTCCTGACTCATTGCGTATTTGCGAAGTTCAAATTTTTTAAATGATGTACCGGGGATTTGATTTTTCTTCGATGCTTTATAATTATCATCGAGAACTGCGAGTTCATCCTCCTTGACTTTCATTGTCATATTCCCCATATCAACATTTAGACGTTTATTTTTATCGGGTAGAGAAACAATTTTTACTTTTTGATGAAGATGTTTTAGCATAACTTCATCACCTATAACAACTTTATTCCAGTCAATTTCGATATATTTTTCTTTGTCGGAAACATTGTCGATGTCATTTCTGAAATTCTGTTCGAGTTTTGCAAGTCGGGAATATGCTCTGCGGGCAATTTTTTCGGATTTGTCCTGTCTTAATTCGTCAAGAATTTGTTTGATTTCGGCTCTTGCTTCCATCATTTCCGAGTCAAATTTATTTTTGATGTTTTTAAGAGTTTTTTTCTTATCTTTTTTTACCTGATTAAGATTTTCCTCGTATTCTTTTTTTATTGACAGAGAATCCTCTTTCAGTTCCTGAGCTTTTTCAAGGTTTTGAGATAATTCCTGATGTGTTTTCTGAAGTTTTTCAACAACGGCTATTGATGGATCTTTTTGGGTCAGCAGTGCATTTTTTGCTTTTTCTGTAATATCCTTATCAAGCCCTAAATTTGAAGCGATTGAGATTGCATTACTAAGTCCGGGGATTCCTATTAAAAGTTTGTATGTTGGCTGAAGAGTTTCGGTGTTAAATTCAACAGAGGCATTTTTGAAAAACGGATTGGCAAATTCAAGTGCCTTCAATTCTCCATAGTGCGTTGTAATCACGCCGGATACTTTTTTCTGTGCAAGCTTATTAAGTATTTCCCGAGCCAAAACGGCACCTTCAACCGGATCAGTACCTGCACAAATTTCGTCTAAAAGTACAAATGAATCCTCATTACTCTCTTTTAGAATTTCAATGATATTAGTCATGTGAGATGAAAATGTTGAAAGACTTTCCAAAATACTTTGACTGTCACCTATGTCTGCATAAATATTTTTAAACGGGTATAATTTTGCGTAGGTACATGGTAAAAACATTCCGGCTTTTGCCATTAAAATAAACAAGCCGATCGTTTTGAGTGTAACAGTTTTTCCGCCTGTGTTTGAGCCCGTGATAATTAGTGCGTTATAGCCGTATTTTTTTCCTGTTTCAAAATTGTTTGGAACAACATCTTCTCCTTTACTGATAAGCAGAAGCGGGTGTTTCATATTTTCAAAATAAATGTATCCGTGTTCTTGTGTTATTTCCGGTTCAACAGCTTGTAATTTGACGGCATATCTTGCTTTTGCAAAATGAAAATCTATTTCTGCCATTATGTTTTCGCAAAAACTCAGTTCTTTAAAATGGCTTTTAACCAAATCTGTCAGTGATACAAGAATTTTAATACATTCCTGCCTGATTTTTGCTTTAACTTCTCTGATTTTGTTATTGAGCGGTACGATTTGAGCCGGCTCTATGTAAAAAGTTTTTGCACTTGATGATACGTCATGTACAATACCGGGAATTTTATTTTTATTTGATGCAATTACCTGAAAAACTATTCGCTCATCTCGTTGAGTATAAATATTTTCCTGAAGATATTTGGAAAAATTCGGATTGCTTAGCAGGGAATTGACTGTATCTCGAAGATTTTGTTCTGTATCTCTTAGTGATGAATATAAACCTTTTAATTCCGCAGTTGCATTCTGTTTAATTCTTAAATTTTCGTCAAATGTTTCAAAAATTTTATCTTCTGTTTCTTTGTCAGATATAAGATTTTCGACTTTTTCTTTTAATAAATAATCATCTTTCGAATTGTCAATAATAAATCTTTTCAGCAACCTTGCTGATTTCATTGTTTTTGCTATATCAAAAAGTTCCTGTTCTTCAAGGTACGATAAAGATGCATTTGCTTGAATTTTTCCCATATCCGCAATAAATTCAACAGGCGTTTCTTTTGCCATATCAAGAATTTTTTTTGCTTCTCTTGTCAATTCAATTTGTTCTTTAATCTTGTCAGTGTCGTTGTATACAGGCATAGTAAGGCAAAGATTTTCACTCTGCCAAAATTTCGCAAATTTGGACAATTCAGTTTTAATCTTATCAAATTCTAATGATTCGTATGTTTTGTAAGTGATATTCATAAAAGAATTGTACTATAAAAACACGTCTGATTTGATTTCATTTTTTCTTTTTGGTAATATTATTCAGTAATCAGAAATTAGGGAGAACTTAAAAATGGATTTGATGAAAGGTAAAAAAGGTTTAATTTTTGGGGTAAGTAATACTCACGGTATCGCTTACGGTATAGCAAAAGAAATTTATGAAGCAGGTGGTGAAATCGCTTTCACATATGCTAATGAGGCAATGGAAAAACGCGTAAGACCGATTGCTGAAAGCTTTGGCGCAAAAATTATTATGGAATGTGATGTTACAAAAGAAGAAGATGTAAAAAAAGTTTTTGACGAATGCGAAAAAGTATACGGCAAATTAGATTTTGTTGTTCACGCTGTTGCATTTGCTAATAAAGAAGACTTAACAGGCAGATTTATTGATACAACAAAAGCCGGCTGGGATTTAGCATTGGGAATCAGTGCTTATTCTTTGGTTACTGTTTGTAAATATGCTGAAAATGTTATGGCTGAAGGTGGTTCAATTTTTGCTATGACATATTTGGGTTCAATACTTTCTGTTCCCGGCTACAATGTAATGGGTGTTGCTAAAGCGGCTTTGGAATCTTCAATGAGATTCTTATCTGTTGACTTAGGTAAAAGAGGTGTAAGAGTAAACTGCCTATCAGCAGGCCCTGTAAAAACTCTTGCAGCAATGGGTATCGGCGGATTTTCAAAAATGCTTAAAGCTGCAGTTGCAAGAGCACCTTTAGGAAGAAACGTTGCATTGGAAGATGTTGGTAAAGCTGGCTTATTCTTAGCTTCTGACTTATCATCAGGGATGACAGGTGAAGTTATTTATGCTGATTGCGGATGCCACAGCGCATATGCTTCAGCTGAAGAAATGGATATTCTTTCAAATAATTTGGAATTATAATATTGTATAGTTAAATTAAAAAACGGCTTCAGGATTTACTTTTTGGAGCCGTTTTTGTATCGTTTTTGTATATATAAGAGCGCAAAAATTTTTTTTTTGTTTTTTATAATCAATATGAAAATACAACATATTAATAATATATATTTTTCAGGTAAAGCAAAATATCCGTTGCTGTCCAAAAATGACCTTTTAACAAAAATTCAGCAAGGGTATACGCATAATGAAATAGCTGCAATGTATGACGTGCCGAAGCATGTCGTTACTCGTTCTCTGAAAACTTATTTTATAGAAGCAAAAAAAATAAAACATAGCGAAAGGCGTATAAAAACTCTTAATCATGAATCAGATAAAAATAAAAATTTGTGATTTATTTGTTTTTGAGCATTTATAAATTAATTTTGGACATAAATTTTTTTACTAATATGTTATAATACCTATATGAATGACAAACTCAAAGAAAGTTTAAAAATGCTGCCTGAGCTACCGGGGTGTTATATTTATTACAACTCGGATAATGAAATTATTTATGTAGGGAAAGCAAAAATTTTAAAACGCAGGGTAAAATCGTATTTTAACCGCAAACATGACAGTGTTAAAGTTAATGTTTTGGTTTCTCAGATTGATCATTTGGAATATATAATTACAAATTCCGAAGTTGAGGCGCTGATTTTAGAAAGTCATTTAATAAAAAAACATAAACCAAAATACAATATTTTACTTAAAGACGATAAAAAATATCCGTATTTTTTGATTACCGATGAGGATTTCCCGCGTATTCTGATTGTGCGTAAACGTAATATAAATAAGCTAAAAGGCAGATATTACGGCCCTTATACCAATATAGGGGCAATGCACTCAACTTTGGATTTCTTGAAAAAAATTTTTCCGTTGAAGCAGTGCAAAACTCCACGTTTTAAATCCCGTCCCTGTCTTTATTATTCAATAGGGAAATGTCTTGCGCCTTGTCAGGGTTTGGTTTCAAGTGAGGAATATAAGGCAGTTGTTTCTCAGGCGGAACTCTTTTTGTCAGGGAAACAATCCGAACTTATGAAACAACTTATGGCGCAAATTCAGAAATACTCGGATTCTTTACAGTTTGAAAAAGCCGCACGCCTCAGGGATAGTTATTTAGACTTACAAAAAACATTGGAAAAACAAAAGGTTGTATATGAAAATACAAAGCTGAACGAAGATGTAATCTCTCTTGCTCATGAAGACGGGATATTAGTTATAGTGATAATGATGATTAGAGAAGGACGTCTTATTGATAAAAAAGATTTCACTTTTGATGTTGAAGAAGAAGACAAAATTGAATATTTTGAAACATTTTTCAAAGAATACTATAATACATTATCTTTAGAATTCCCTGACAGAATTGTTTCAGATGTATTGGAGCAAGTCGGAAATAAATCTCTTTATGAAAAATGGCTTAATATAATTTCAGGGAAAAATGTTAAAATAAGCTACGGTAAATCCGCTCAGGGTAAAGAACTCCAAAAGCTTGCGGATAAAAATGCGCTTGTAATATTAAATAATGCAAAACTTTCAAAAATGTCTAAAATTAATGAAGATTTTAATCAAATCGGGTCATTTTTGAAGGAAAAATTAAAGCTTAACAATTTCCCGTATCGTATGGAATGTTATGATATTTCGCATATTCAGGGTACAAATACTGTTGCTTCAATGGTTACGTTTATAAACGGTTTGAGTAAAAAATCAGAATACAGAAAATTTAAAATTAAATCGACTGAAGGTAAACCTGATGATTTTCTTTCTATGAAGGAAGTTTTGACTCGGCGTCTGTCAAGGTTAGGTGAAAAGGGCTGGGATAAGCCGGATTTAATCATAATCGACGGAGGTAAGGGCCAACTTTCAAGCGTAATGAGGGTTGTTGAGGATATGGGGATTGAGGGAATCGATTTTGTATCACTTGCAAAGCGTCAGGAAGAAGTATTTTTGCCTCATAAATCAAAATCCATATTGCTTCCGAGAGAATCAAGCGCATTATTTTTAATCCAGAGAATACGTGACGAGGCACACAGATTTGCTATTACTTATCACAGGAATTTACGCAGTAAAAACAGTATAAAAGATAAAACTACGTAAGTTTGCGTCTTGTAGATTTGAGAAAATCTTTAAGTTCATTTTTAATTTGTTTTTTTCGTTCTTCTGTTACAACTTTCTTATTATGGCCTACTGCTGCTCTGGCTTCGTAAACTCTTTTAATTTTACCGTTTGCATCAATTTCAATTGCGTAGTCATCGGATTCGTTGTGACGTCCGTCTGTTGTCAGGTTCTCACGGAAGTTTAAATATATATCTTTCAATTCAGAAATAACATTATTATTCCCCAGCCATTTGTGGACAAATTTTTCATCCGGGCCAAGTCCCCCATCTGTCCTTATAACGGTTCTTATATTATATATTGCTTCTGACATTCCGATACGGATTATTATATGCGGGAATCTTACGGTTTCATCCATTGCTAATTTTAAATTGTTGTATTTTGCCATATTAAAATTTATGGCATTCCCGCTGCGGGTATCCATTTGCATTTCAACAATAAAATTTTGTAACTTGTTGGCCATCTCGTTTAACGTTGTTGGCATTTATCCTCCCTAATTGTTCATGCTGTGTATTGGTGCAGGTATTCTTCCGCCTCTTTCTACAAATGCTGATGCAGATAAATTATTCACCGGCATAACAGGTGCATCTCCGAGTAGCCCTCCAAAATGCACGCTATCTCCGACATTTTTGCCTATGGCAGGAATTATTCTTACTGCAGTTGTTTTTTTATTAATCATTCCAATGGCCATCTCATCTGCAATCATCCCTGCGATTGTACTATCAGGTGTGTCTCCCGGTATAGCAATCATATCAAGCCCGACAGAACATACTGATGTCATTGCTTCAAGTTTATTAATATTAAGATATTCTTTATTCGCAGCCTCAATCATTCCTGCATCTTCAGATACAGGTATAAATGCCCCCGATAGTCCTCCGACATGTGAACTTGCCATAATTCCGCCTTTTTTTACGGCATCATTGAGCATCGCGAGTGCTGCTGTTGTGCCGTGAGCTCCTGCATGTTCAAGTCCCATTGCCTGAAAAATTCCGGCAACACTATCCCCTACAGCAGGTGTTGGTGCCAGTGATAAATCTATGACCCCGAATGGAATTCCTAATCTGTCAGAAAGTTTTCTGCCGATAAGTTCTCCGGTTGATGTTATTTTATATGCAGTTTGTTTAATTTTGTTTGCAAGTTCACTCATATCTGCTTTGTTATCCAAAGCCAAAACTGCAGCTCTGACTGCTCCTGGCCCGGAAACTCCGACATTGAGAGCTACTTCGGGTTCTCCAATCCCGCAAAATGCTCCTGCCATAAACGGATTATCACTTGGTACATTACAAAATACAACAAGTTTTGCGGCTCCTATACAATCATTATCTTTAGTTAAGACTGCAGATTCTTTTATTATTTTGGACATTCTAAGAACTGCATCCATGTTTATTCCTGCTTTTGAAGATGCAACATTGACTGATGAGCATATTCTTTGGGTTTGTGCTAATGCCTGAGGGATACTCTCTATTAACAGTTTGTCGCCCTTAGTCATTCCTTTTTCAACTAATGCACTGAATCCGCCAACAAAGTTCACGTTTACTTCTTTAGCCGCCGAATCAAGTGTTTTTGCAATTTTGACATAATCAGGATTTTTACATGATTCACCTATAATTGATATTGGAGTGACGGAAATTCTTTTGTTTATAATTGGTATAGAATACTCGTCAGCCAATTCGTCAGCATAGGATACCAGATTTTTAGCATATTTTTTTATCTTGTTATATATGTTCTCGCATACTTTATCGCAATCTTCGGATATGCAGTCTCTTAAACTTAATGCCAGTGTTACAGTCCTGATATCAAGATTGTACAGTTTAATCATATTTATAGTTTCTAAAATATTGTTTTCTTCTATCATATTAATGTTTTAACCCGAAAAATGTCGCCAGACTCCAGTCTGCAACTTTTAATTTAATCTCTACACGTCTGCTCTTTGCCATATCTTCATTCCCGTTGGCATCAAGTATGAGGTCATTGAAACTCCTGCCTTCAACTGTAATCATATGTCTGAATTCGTCATTATATTCAGGGTTATATTTACCTTTTAACATGTAAGAAGCCACGGATGTTGCTCTTTTTGCACTTAAATCCATATTATAAACAAATTGATCATTAATGTTTTTTAAACCTGCAAATGCCTGAGAATCAGTATGCCCCTCTATGATAATGCTATCTATGTTGGCCGCAAGTTTAGGATTTGAAAATATAGTGTTTACATAAATAGGAGTCAATTCATCAAGGAATTTTTTCCCTTCCGGTTTTAATATATAACTGTTTACCTCAAATAAAGCGGATGAAGGTATTTCCAAATCTCCTGTCATAAGATCTACTTGAGCGTTGATATGCTGTCTTTGAAGTTCTCCTTCAATTTTTTTTGCTACTTCCATTTTTAAACGCTGTTGTTGAACGGTTTTTTGATTAAATCCTGTCATTGCGAGTACAAAAAGCGTAATAAAAATGATAGCCAAACCCAACATAAGATCGGACATTGTTACCCAAAATATGTTTCCGCTATCTTCTTCGGAGCTATGTTTCTTTTGCATTATTGCCATTTAAAGTTTTCTCCTAAAACAAACCGTCAACTTCATCTTTACCGCCTGAACTCTTTGCCACTTCTTTCATTTGCTTATTTA